>JADLGT010000208.1 GCA_020849195.1 Bacteroidia bacterium | reverse complement strand
TTTACGCCTGAAACCGCTTTCGTTGTTTATAGGTGTTGGAGCTACTCTTATTTTTCTAATTGTTTTTGTTGCTTGTGTTATTGCGTTTACCCCCTTGCGCGAATATATTCCCGGCTACGCCGATATTACCATACGTCGCTCTATCATCAACTTAGCTGTGCGAGCCGATTCGCTGGAACAGGAATTGGTACTGAAAACGCAATACATACAAAACATAAACAATGTAATAAGCGGAAACATTTCGGCCGACAGCATTTACCATAAATCCGATACTACAAAAAAATATCAATCGCTTATTACATCCAATAAGCCATCTAAAGAAGAGGTTGAACTACGGACAGAGGTTGAACAAAAAGAACGCTACAGCCTTGCACTTAGCGATGGCAAACCGGACAATAGCGGTGTGGCAAGTTTTTTCTTTTTTACTCCTTTAAAGGGAACCGTTACAAGCTCTTTTAAAATAGCTGAAAGCCACTTTGGAGTGGATGTGGTTGCTAAAGATAACGAAGCCATTAAAGCCACATTAGACGGCGCAGTAGTTTTTGCCGCATGGACAAGCGAAACCGGCTATACCATGCAGATACAGCACAGCAACAATCTTATTTCAATTTATAAACATTGCTCGGCACTAATGAAAAAAACCGGTGATTTTGTTAAGGCCGGAGAAGTAATTGCAATTGTTGGTAACAGTGGCGAACAAACCACAGGACCGCACTTGCATTTCGAATTATGGTATAATGGAAACCCAATTGATCCACAAGATTACATGGTGTTTTAATTTTTGTTAGCGTTATTTTAAACCAAACGGTGAAACCACAAACTAAAAAACTTGCTATACTCGGATCTACCGGATCTATTGGCACACAAGCCCTTGATGTAATACGAGCCAACCCCGAAGCATTTTGTGTAGAGGTGCTTGCTGCCAACAGCAATGCCGATTTACTTATTAAACAGGCATTGGAATTTAACCCAAACACTGTTGTGATTGCCGACAAAAGCAAATACAATTTTGTTAAAGATGCACTATTCGATAAAGGCATAAAAGTATTTGCAGGGAACGAAGCTATTGAACAACTAGTGCAAATGGATAGCGTAGATATGGTTTTAGCGGCAATTGTAGGTTACGCAGGTTTGGCATCAGTGCTTAGCGCAATAAAAGCAAATAAACCGGTTGCACTTGCAAATAAAGAAACACTTGTTGTTGCTGGCGAACTAGTTACAACTCTTGCAAAAGAATACGGAGTAAATATTTATCCGGTGGATTCGGAGCACTCGGCAATTTTTCAGTGTATGGCCGGAGAGTTCCACAATCCCATTGAAAAAATTTACCTGACGGCTTCAGGTGGCCCCTTCAGAGGAAAAGACATTAAATTTTTGGAAACCGTTACCAAAGCACAAGCGCTTAAACATCCGAACTGGAACATGGGAGCCAAAATAACAATAGACTCGGCAACATTGATGAACAAAGGGCTTGAAGTGATTGAGGCCAAATGGCTTTTTCATCTGAAACCCGAACAAATAGATGTAGTTATACACCCGCAGTCCATTATTCATTCCATTGTTCAGTTTGGCGACGGGTCGATGAAAGCACAGATGGGACTGCCCGATATGAAACTACCTATACAATATGCGCTTTCTTATCCCAACCGTTTGTCTTCAGCGTTTAAGCGATTTAATTTTTTAGACTACTCCGAATTAACATTCGAGCAACCCGCCCGTAAAACATTTCGATGCCTTGATTTGGCATATCACGCTTTAAATAAAGGTGGTAACACGGCTTGTGTTCTTAACGCTGCAAACGAAGTTGCTGTTGAGGCATTTTTAAATGATAAAATTAGTTTTTTGAAAATAGCCTCGATTATTGAACAGTGTATGGATAAATTAAATTTTATTGCATTGCCTTCGCATACAGATTACATTGAAACCGACCGAGAAACACGAAGCTATGCTGCAAGTTTGTTACGCTAAAAACCACAATACAATGCAAAGAGTAGCTTACATGATTTGTTTTGTAATGCTTGTAAGATGCTCCTGCATGCAGTCGCAAATTGCAAGTACAGCTAATTACGTAAACAGAGATTCGCTTACACCGATAGTCAAAATACAGGGCGACACTTTGCTTTGGCTCGAAGATTATGCCGAAAAATTAATTGAGCATAAATCGGTAAGTAATCTGTCGAAAAATTTAATGTTGTATTGCCGTACCGACCAACCACGTGTATGGGTTATTTTTCGTTGGATAACAAGTCATATCCGATTTGATTTAAGCGGAGATCACGATGAAGCCGAAGTGGTTCCCGATACAAATAAAAAAACAAAACGGAAAAAACGATCGGAAAATCAAATCGATCGCGAGCTATCGCCACAAGCACAAGCAATACTTGAGGAGTGCAACAAATATGGAGAAAACGTAATGAAAACATTAAAAATAAATTCAGGTGTTTGCCGGCATTATGCCCGGTTGTTCGAAATATTGTGCGTTATAAATGGAATTCAATGTCGCACAGCCCACGGATTTGCTGATGAAAATATTGCTAAGGTTCAACGAAAAGCAAAAAGAGAATGCTTCTTTACTTTTAAAAAAGGACATGCGTGGAATGTAGTAAGTTTAGACGGACAATGGTATATCTGCGACCCCACATGGGCCAGTGGCATAGTGGGCAAAAAGAAAGCACTTTCAAAAATAAAATTCAGTCGTAAATATAACCCCGATTATTACTTGATACCCTACGAACATGGCCTCCCAACTCACATAGAGCGAATACGTAAACATAAATTTTTATGGCTAAGCTATTATATTAAACCATGATGTTTGTATTGGATGTGCGCTACAAGACCAATAAAGCGTTCAATAATAAATTGTAGCTTTTATTTTTTGCGCACATCAATGCCGCTTTGGCATAGCTGTAGTTTTAATGCTCAATTACAATTTTGCTTACCATTTCTTTATCATGAATATCTGTAATTTTCAGAAAGTAAATTCCATTGCTTAAATGCGATAGTGAAATGGTTGTTGTGCCGGCCTGCATATTTTCTCCTTTAAAAACTATGTTCCCCAGCACATCTACCACCGCACATTTTTTTATTGCTGATTCACTTTTAATGGTGAAGCTGCCGGATGATGGGTTGGGAAAAACAGAAAATGAAACATTTACATTTGCAGCAAGATTAGGAACGCTTACAACATTTACAATGGTATTGATTGTTTTATTTGTTGTTAGAGGAGTTTTGTCAAACCAAATGTCGGCTTGGTTTTCAATTATGTTTCCTATACTATTTCCCTGTTTCTGATCAATAGTAAAACTTACCCATCCCATACTCCCCTGTTTATCGCTACTGCTATCCGGAAGATTAATAGCATAAAAAGTAAATATTGCTATGTTATTTAATAATTGAACACTGTAGGGGTGGCTTGATGCTCCGGGTTTAAATGTTGCCACATCAAGGTAGTTGGATAACAAATCTTTTATAATAATAGTTTGAGCAGTGTCTGTGCCATTATTGTTGAAGTATATTGTGTATTTAAGATTTTTATCTGTGGCTAAAATATCTCCTGTTGGCTGTACCTCTTTGTGGTTCGAGAGTATGGCGCCTTGTACAAAACGGATATCAACACTAATATTATTGGAAGGAAGTGTGTCTCCTGCAAGCGGCAATACCTCTGCTGTTGAAACTAATTTTTTCCCAATAGGTGTTCCCGCAGGAACATCTAATTTAAAAGTGATACACTTATATCCTCTGGGAAAATTATTTTCGAAAGTCCATTCGATAAAAGGTGTCCCTTTACGATCAGGAATAATTGAAGCACTATTGAATACAAGTGAGGAATCGTATGTTATGCGAAGTGTACCGCTAACTGTATCAGTACCATTATTAAAATAACAAACAGTATATTCTTGTGTTGATCCCGGTTTCGCAGGTCCCGAATAAAGCGTACAGCCAATATCGCTGATTTTAGGCGGTAATGATAGGGCAAAATCTCGGTTGCGCAATCTGCAATATGGAGTAATGGTTTGTTTGCCACTTATTGGGCATGCATAACTCAACCACTTATTTATAGAGCCTGCATTTGTATTCAACGAAAGTTCGAATGTATCGTAGGGTAAATTATAAATTCTATACACTCCGTTACTATCTGTTAAGGCGTTGCCTCCTTTTGAAGTGCTAAGGTACCCGCCTTTTATCAAAATTTCACCAATGTCATATTTGCAATTTTTATTTGAATCAACATAAACTCTACCCGATAGGGTACGCCCCTTCATCCACATTACAGATGTTGATTTTGTTGAGGTGCAACCATTTTTATCTGTAACGGTAACTGTATAATTATTCTGACCGGGGCATAGATTATATGCTGAATCGCCTGTAATGTTTGAAGGTGTCCACAAATATGAATAGGGAGGTGTGCCGCCTGTAACTCCTCCAAGTTTTATTTTACCATTGCAGGCAGACCAAGCACTTTCAGCTGATGACATGTCTATGTCAAAATCCGGTATATTAATTTGAACGGATTTAATTGTTTTACAATTATTATTATCGGTTACCGTAACTATATACAAGCCTTTGGTCAGGTTATAAATCGAATCTGAGGTGGAACCGTTTGACCACAAAAAACTATATGGGCCAAAAGCGCCATTAACCGTAGCCTTTGCCCAGCCTTGAGTATTTCCGGGACAAATACCATTGTCCGATTTAATAATTACATTGGGACCTCCCATATTGCTGATCAATGCGACTTCTGTTTTTTGGCACAAGTCATTTCCCCAAAAATCCGAATCCACAATACTTACGGTATAAGTGCCGGCCTTTAATCCGGTAATTTGCTGTGAAGTAGAACCATTGCTCCAACTATATTTATATGGATAGGGACTGCCCGAAGCTGTTACCGAAGCTGTTCCGTCGTTACCACCACATATAGCATTTGTTACCATTACATTGCTTATGGTTGGAAATGGAGATGTGATAATAACACTAGTAACGGCAATACATCCATTGTCGTCATCCATTACTGAAACAGTATAGCTCCCCGCCTTTAAATTATCAGCTGTTCGACCAGCAACTCCAGTACTCCATATATACACTATGTTTTTACTCGCCCCCCCCCATGCGGAAAGCTCCACAACTGCCTTCCCACTATGATCCCCACAGTCATTATTATATACGCTTATGCTAATATGGGCAGACAACATACTTTGAATCAAAAATGCTGTTGTTTTAGAACAACCATTAGCATCTGTAATAGTTACTGTATATGAGCCAGGCGCAAGTAAGGTGTCTGAGCTTTCCTTCCATCCATTGCTCCAGGAGTAGGTGTACAAGCCAAGGCCTCCGGTAGCAATAATAGAAGCCGTTCCATTACATGGTCCGCAAAATGCCATTGTTGTATTAACTTTAATTTTCAATGAATCAAACTCGGCAATACTAATATTTCCTGTTCCCTTGCACCCTGATGAATCTGTAACAATAACCGAGTATGTGCCAGTGCTGAGATTGTTTGCAGTTTGCCCAACAACGCCCGTGTTCCATAAAAAACTATATGGTGCCGTTCCGCCCGAGGCTGTGAAAGTCGCACTGCCAACGCTGCCTCCAATACAGTAAATATTTTGTACTGCACCTGCAGTTACCAGTATAGCAGAGCTATCGCCCAATGATGTTTGAAAAATTGCCGTACAAGCATTAGCGTCTGTTATTGTTACTGTATAAAAACCGGCTATTAAATTAGTGTTGGTTTGAGATGCAATTCCATTACTCCAACTATATGTGTATGGCTCAATACCGCCCGTTGCAATTGCAGTTATACTTCCTGTGCTTCCACTGCAAGTTGAAGAAGTTGAAGTGAAGTTGTTACTGATTGAAGTTGCAGTTACAGTTGCCGTACTTGTAGCATAGCAACCGGTAGGAGAACTCACTGTTACAGTGTATGTGCCCGGAAAAAGAGAGTCGTTTAATTTCTCACTAACATAATTGCTCCAATAAAAATTGTACGTCCCCGTGTCGCCACCGTTTATTGAAGCATTAATAGATGCGTCGGAACGGTTTCGACATGTTGCATTAACCGTAGTTAATACCACGGTAAAAGGCAATGGGTTAGTAAGTAAAACAGTAGCGCTTGCTGTTGACATATCGCTGCTGTCTGTTACAACACAGGTATAACTTCCGCTACAAAGATTACTGATATACGGATTTTTTAAACCATTGCTCCACGAATATCCAAATGGACCTGTACCACCAATTGCCTCTGCCATAGCCCAGCCGTTACAACCGCCGGTGCATAGTGGTTTGCTTGAAGTTATTTTTACTGTATGTCCGTTACTTAATCCTAGGGCAGAAACAAAACAAAATAAAAAACTTGTTAAAAGAGATTTCATACTTTATGTATTTAATGTTCAATTAAAATTTTGCTTACCATTTCTTTATCATGAATATCTGTAATTTTCAGAAAGTAAATTCCATTGCTTAAATGCGATAGTGAAATGATTGTTGTACCACCCTGCAAATTTTTTTCATTATAAACTATATTTCCCAGCACATCCATTACTACACATTTTTTAAATGCTGTTTCGCTCTTAACGGTAAAGTTGCCCTTGGATGGGTTTGGAAAAAGAACAAGTGTCTTAGCCTGAGTTTGTTGTTCTTTAAGCCCTACAAATTGGCAACCTATACTATCGCAGCCCATGCTGTCCAATTTTAAAATCCATGCTTGTTGGCTTATTGAAGTGGTGGTATCATTAGCAGATCCCGCAATAATAAAGCCATTATCGCTGGTTGCATTAAGACTATAAAAAAGACTTGGAAAGCCGGGTAAATAATCATACACTATAGCCCACAAACTATCGCCGTTTGCATTGGTTTTCATTATCCATCCTGCCTGGTTGTATTTTGGGGTGTTGTTGTTGCCGCCTACGGCTACAATGCTCCCATCGGCCAATTCAATCACACTGTTCAAGGTAGTCATCTCTATTCCTCCATATTTCTTATCCCATATTACTTTACCCTGTGAAGTGATTTTAATTAGCCGTGCTTTCCCGTTATTGGTTCCAGGATAATTATAATTTATTTCGCCCGCTAGCAAGTAATTTCAATCCTTCAGTTCTATCATTTTATTGCTCCCATCGTTATAGCCCCATTCTCCATATACCGTGTCCCATATAAAAGTTCCAACACTATCGGTTTTTAATAAATAGGTATCATTATCTGAACTTGAAGATCCTGAAGAATATCCTCCAATTAGAAAACCTTTATTTGGCGTTTGTATTACCGATGTAGCCACATCGTGCCCGCTGCCTCCATATTGCTTGCTCCATTGCATATTTCCCATGCTGTCGGTTTTAACTACAAATATATCGGCCGCAAGCGGGTTGCCGGTAGTAGTGTAGGGTTGCCTTGCCCCACAAAGTATGTAGCCTTTATCAATTGTTTGCTTTACCATAGTAGAGTTCACAACCCTTGCCTTTGCTAAGGGAGGGTATTTTTTACTCCATATTGAATCACCGTTTGGGTTTACTTTAAGTAAGTAAAAATACATTGTTGTGTCATTAACTTCAAAGGTATATCCCCCCATAGCATAATTACTATCAATTGTGGAAATAATATACGTTGAAGCGTATTGCATGCCGCTTTTACCATACACTTTTCTCCACAACGTATCACCTGAATAATTTAGTTTTTGAAAAACTATCTGCATTTCTCCGGTTTGGTAGTTCCATGGAAGGTAGCTGTGAATATACCCTTCTCCCTTTATTTCTATGGGAGCGGGTACTGCAATGTCTGCAAATGGTTTAGGTAAGCCAAACAGTTTGTTGAAATACGTTTGACTGTAATACATTGAGGTATTAAGCAGTAAAATAAGTAAGACTTTATTTTTCAGGTGCAGAAAACACATACCACAAGTTACAAAAAAAGGAGGCGAAGCTCCTCCTGTTTTGAATTAATTAATTTGTTAATGCACCACTACCATTTTTTTTGTGGCTATTTTATTTCCATCAATTTCGAGGCTATAAAAATAAATGCCGGATAAGCCTGTTCCCGAAATTTCGGTTGTGTTAGTGCCGGTTTGCAATTTATATTTTGCAGTTAACTTTCCTACATAATCATAAATTGTAATGTATGCTGTTAATGCATTTGCAGGCACAAAGGAATTGATAATGGAATTTTGGTTAAACAGCTTCAGAAAGAACCGTTAAAATAGTTTGCAATTTCTCACAAAGAAACCCGTAACTTCGCAAAAAAATTAGGGCTTACCCTATTTATACTTGTTTTATGATACAAGCGCTTCAATTTATACTTAGTCTTTCTATATTAATTGTGTTACATGAGTTGGGGCACTTTATACCGGCTCGACTATTCAAGACGAAGATTGAAAAATTTTATTTGTTTTTCGACCCCTGGTTTTCTCTGTTTAAAATAAAACGCGGCGAAACTGAATACGGTTTAGGATGGCTTCCATTGGGTGGCTATGTAAAAATAGCCGGAATGATTGACGAGTCGATGGACAAAGAGCAAATGAAGCAGCCACCTCAACCCTGGGAATTTCGCTCTAAGCCGGCATGGCAGAGGTTAATAATTATGCTCGGAGGTGTAACGGTAAATGTAATACTTGGCATACTTATTTTTGCAATGGTGCTGTTTGTGTGGGGAGAAAAATACCTGCCTTCTGAAAATGCAAAATATGGTATTGTTTGCGATTCGACAGCTCTGCAGATGGGCTTTAAAGATGGCGATAAAATTGTAGCTGTAAATCATAAACAAGTTGAAAATTTTAATGCACTTCCGCTTGAAATAATTTTAAATAAAGCTCAAAGTGTACAGGTGCTGCGCAACAATCAACAGATGGATGTTGAGATTAAAGAAGAATTTTTTACTCAACTCTTAAAAGGTAAACACACCTTGTTTGATCCTGCTTTTCCATGCGAAGTAGATTCGATATTGCCGGGAACAGCTGCCGATAAAAGCGGACTAAAAAAAGGCGACCAAATACTTTCGATCAATTCTATTCGTACTCCATTTTTCTCTAATGTGGTGAATGCGCTGCAAACCTGTAAAGAAAAAGAAATAGAGGTAAACGTGTTGCGCAGCAACGATACCGTAGTGCTGAAAGCACAGGTGTCGGCCGATGGGAAGCTGGGCTTTGCCACAAAAAATATCGATAAATATCTCGAATTTCACACACGCAGATATGGATTTATTGAGTCGTTTCCGGCCGGCGTTCGCAGAGGCTTGGTAACCATGAGCGACTATATTAAGCAAATGAAATTTTTGTTTACAACAAAAGATGCGCATAAATCGCTTGGCGGTTTTATCACCATCGGTAAAGCCTATTCGCCGGAATGGGATTGGTATAAATTTTGGAGCTTTACAGCGTTCTTATCCATTGTACTTGCTATAATGAATGTATTACCTATACCGGCTCTCGATGGTGGACACGTTATGTTTTTGCTTTATGAAGTAGTAACGAGGCGAAAGCCCAACGAAAAGATAATGGAGTATGCACAATACGCAGGTATGATTTTATTACTCTCATTGTTGTTGTACGCCAATGGCAACGATGTAATGAGATTATTTGGGAAATAAACCTCTCCACATCTCACAGGTAAAAATGGTTTTATACACTATCGAAAATAAGATGCACACATTTCGCAAAATATTTTTTTATTGCTTACTGTTTGTTTTATGTGGGCTTAATGCACGTAGCACTTTTTCACAAAATTCAACGCGCCTGTCCAACGATAAAGTAAAAACACTGCCGGGCTCATCGTCCGAAAAAACAGAAGAGCGAAAAGTGTTGGTCATTCCTTTTGAACCCAAATTATATATGTCGGAAATCGACCAACATGTAAACAAAGAAACCAAGTTGAATTTTAAACAAATACGGGGCGCTTTCCGTTCGGGTCTCGACTATGCAGTTACAACCGAGTTTAAGAAAAAATATAAAGTGGTATCGCTACTGAACGACAGTTCCCGATCAACAATGGATCAAACTTATGTATATCAATCAATCGGCTATAAATACGAAATTTTGCCCGACCCCGAAAAAAAAGATGAGAAACCTGTAACAGAAAATACGCCCATTCAAAACGGGCAACTTATGGTAAGTACCAACGATCGAAAAAAATACATGAACACTAAAATCATAAATCCTAACCTGCTGCAAACCCTTCATAAAAAATACAAAACCGACATTTTTGTTTTTATTAACCAACTCGATCTTAAAAATAATGTGGACACCAAAACGTTGGTTGCTTCCGAAACGTACGAACGTATTGCAAGTGTTCATTATTCCATCTTCGACTTGAATGGAAAATTACTTGATTCGGGACTTGCTGCAAAAAGTTTTCCTTCAACAGCAAACAATCCTAATAAAATAGTAAACAGCTACTTTACCGATATTGCTGAAACAATTCTTCAAAATTTTGTAACCGCCATCACACCTCAACCCGAAAAAGGAAAAAACACATTGGAGTGGCAACATGGAAAATAGGCGGAAGGAGAGTAGGCGCGTGTTTTAAAAATTTCTGTTACTGTTCAGTCCAAAAGTATCAAGCATGTTCCCGAAAATCTATACCGAAGGAACTTGATTTTAAGGATTTCGATGTTCGGCATAT
>JADLGT010000207.1 GCA_020849195.1 Bacteroidia bacterium | reverse complement strand
GAACATTATGTTCGGCGAGCCATTCCATAAATTGTTTGTCGATAGCCTGCATAGGTAAACGCGAGTCGATGAGCACAAACACACACATTAGATTGCTGCGTTGCAAAATATATTGATGAATAAATATGTCGAATTGCTTTTTTTTCTCTTTGTTTACATCGGCATATCCGTAGCCCGGCAAATCAACTAAATACCATGTAGCATTAATAATGAAATGATTAATGAGCTGTGTTTTACCCGGTTTCGATGAAGTGTGCGCCAGCTCTTTCCTTCCGGTTATCATATTTATTAATGACGACTTGCCAACGTTTGAGCGGCCAATAAATGCGTACTCGGGTAGAGTAGGAGCAGGGCATTTTTTTACTTCAGTACTGCTAATTACGAATTTGGCCGATTTAATCATAAATTGTTTTTTTGTATTTGTTTGTATGAATTTACTGCAACAAAGCAGACATGTAATTTTTTCGCATTCTTTTAGTTGGCAAAGACTATCCTTCGTTCATGTATAGTAATTCACATTTTTAAGTCGGGGTGAGAGGACTCGAACCTCCGGCCTCCACGTCCCGAACGTGGCACGCTAGCCAACTGCGCTACACCCCGAAAAAATTATTTACAATATAAAATCAATTACGTGCAAAAATCATGTTAGTGGTTTATTACATCTTGTGCCTCCCTTTTAAGACCTCTAAAACATCGGCAAGTTTAAATCCTTTGGCCGACAATAAAATAAGGTAATGGAATAATAAATCAGCAGCTTCATTTTTAAATAATTCGGCATTGTTGTCTTTCGCTTCAATTATAAGTTCTGTTGCTTCCTCGCCTACCTTTTGTGCGATTTTATTAATGCCCTTTTGAAATAATGAGCTAGTGTAGGATTTTTCTTTGGGATTATTTTTACGAGCATTAATAATATTTTCCAACTTCGATAAAAAATTATCAGGTTCATTTGTTTCGTTAAAACATGTTTCGGAGCCTGTATGGCAAACGGGGCCTAAAGGCTTAGCTTTTATTAGTAGGGTGTCGTTGTCGCAGTCAATTTTTATTTCTTTTACATCCAAAAAACACCCACTTTCTTCGCCTTTGGTCCACAAACGTTTTTTTGTTCGACTAAAAAAAGTTACACGCTTTTCTTTTTTTGTTTTTTCAAAAGCTTCATTATTCATATATCCCAACATCAACACAGTTTGGGTGTTGGAATCCTGTACAATAGCCGGCACAAGTCCGTCGGGCGATTTGGAAAAATCTGGTTTCATAGTGTAGTTTAGAATTAAATTATTTTTTGTGTTTTAGCTCACAAAAATATGATTAGCAAGCTAACATCTCACATCTATTTTCATACGCTGTAAAAATAGCTTCAACTCGGCAATTTCAATTTCCTTATAGTGAAAAATACTAGCGGCCAAAGCCGCATCGGCTAATCCTTTTTTGAATACATCTACAAAATGCTGCATGGTTCCGGCCCCGCCGCTGGCTATAACGGGTACGCCTACCAATTCCGAAACTTGTTTTGTAATATCAAGTGCAAAGCCTTTTTTGGTACCGTCGCTGTTCATCGATGTTAAAAGAATCTCGCCTGCTCCACGTTCCACTCCTTTTTTAGCCCAATCGAGTGTTCTGATGCCGGTGGCTATGCGACCCCCATTTAAAAAAACAAACCATTCGCCGTTAATACACTTTGTATCAATAGCTAAAACAATACACTGGCTGCCGAATTTCTGAGTAAGCTCGTTAAGCAATTCAGGGTGTTTTACCGCAGCGGTATTTACCGAAATTTTATCGGCACCTGCCCGCAATAGTACTGAAACATCGTTGGCTGTACTAATACCTCCGCCAACTGTAAATGGGATATTAATATTTTTTGCAATCCGGGTAACAAGCTCAGAAAATGTTTTACGCTTTTCGTTCGTAGCAGTAATATCTAAAAAAACAAGTTCGTCGGCACCTTGATTTGCATAATATGCAGCAAGCTCAACGGGGTCGCCCACATCGGTGATATTTTCGAAGTTGATGCCCTTGACAGTTTTCCCGTCTTTAATATCTAAACAAGGTATAATACGTCGAGTAAGCATTGATTAAATTTAGAATTGATGCGGATTACGGAATTTTTAAAAATTGCTAATTATTTTCGAACTATAATTTTTATTTCATTCATAGACAAAATAGAATTGTTGCTGCTATTTTAAACTTAATTTGCTGACTTCGTAAGCCAATATTTTTAAGTCTTGCTTCATTAGTGAAACATACGATTCTGTTTAATCGAGCATATCAGATCTATTTTTTAAATCATTTGCACTATACCTCCCTCCTTTGTTAAAATATAGTTCGTTTATTCCTTTTTCTTTTTGAGTAGAAATCTGACCAAATAATTTCCATTTATCAACTAATAATTTTACTAATGATTTTTCATTTTTTTTAGGATCCTCATACGTTAAATAATACCAAATGGATGGTGGAAAATATTATGAGACAGTAGGATTAGTCCAAATATCTGAAAGCGCATTTAAGGTGTGATTGAATTCTATTTTTCTTTTATTTACTAACATCATTACACCTAACGATGCTTCAATTATGCTTCCTCCAATTGTTATACCTCCTGCGGTTTTTGAACTCGATACAGCTTCGGCGGATATTGCGCCGATTGCTCCAATAATAATTGAACTAATAATTAATTTGTTTTCAGTTCTTCCCTCTCTTTCTTTTAAATAATAAGCAAATTGACCGGCGCGCTCCTCTTCACAATCAAGCTCACTGGTTATTGCTGAAACTTCAAGTGATGCAATATTTATTTTTTGATGGATTTGTTGTAAAGATTCAATTAAACTTAGCTTTTGTTCGGAAGTTGGATGCAAATTATAATTAGCAGTTAAAGAAGTATAATTTCTCAAATCATCGAGCATCCCAAACGCATTTGCAATATTGAGCGATTGAAATGAAAACGAATTTGTTAAGTTGCTGTCAAGATTAAGCTGCCAAATTGGTTTGGGCATGACCTCTTTATTATAGGTAGGAATAATTTGTTTATTGCAATAGCTCTTGTCGAACATTATAGCTTGTTGGGAGTTCTTAAGTCCTATGCAAGAGGTAATCACAACTCCGATAAAACTAATCAGTAAAAAATTTGCCCCCTTCATAAGTTCGTTTTATTTAATTGTCTTTCAGCTAATTTTTACTAGCTATTTATGTTACTGTTCAGCTCAAAATTAAGGAAATAAACATTGGATGGTTGAAATAATGTGTTTATGAGCAAGCAAAATATGACAAATGATT
>JADLGT010000206.1 GCA_020849195.1 Bacteroidia bacterium | reverse complement strand
GATTTCATTTTTTCGGCCAATGTCAATTTTTTCAATCTCTCTTCCCATTTTACCATATCCGAACAAGGCTATTTTCATAACTCGAATTTCTGTTTTTTTGAAATGATTAATTACTCAGGCTAGTTAAATTTTGTTAAACAATAAAGTTAGAATTTAAGACCGATACTGATGCCTGTTCCGTAAACATTATTTTGGGCGGTATTTATAAAGGTAGGTTGAAGCTGTATAGATAAATTTTCGCTCACATCAAAAGTATATAAATGGGCATCAACGGCAGCGTCAACAATATTTAAAATATAAACTGCGGTAAAGCAAATAATATTAAAATCGCGCGAACGTTGGTATGAATTTTTAAGTGTAAGCAAGTTGTCGTCAGAATATTTATTTACGTAAGGATCGGTAGTGGCAGCGTTGTTATCGGTGCGATAGATATAGGCTTGCTTAAATACGTTATAGTTATCATTATTTGTTTTTATAAGGTATCCGAAAATTGCAAATGCTGTGTAGATAACAGGGGGCTTCCAGTATTTTCGGTTGTAAAACTGTCCGCCTCCGGGTAGAACAACCGATAGCAGCGTAGCTTTTCGTACCGAATGGTTTACTACTGTTTTCTTAATTGTATCGGTGTTTAAAGGAGTGTTGTTTTTTTCGCCGGAGGTTTGCGTATAAGCAAGCAAGCTAAAACAAAGCAGGGTTATACATAGCGTCAGCCTCACGGTAGAAGGGCTTTATGATTAGAGAATATCAAGCAAGGTGAGGATTCGTTCCAAATCATCGTCCGACAAAAACGGAATAATAATTTTCCCTTTTCCATTATTTTGCCTTCTGAGTTCTGTTTTTTTTCCGAAGGTAACTTTAAGACTTTCATTTACTTTTTTCAATTTATCGGGCAATGGAAAGGCGGCCGATTTTCGTGTACGCCTAAGCGATTCGGGTTTTTTGTTTTGCCAACGAACAAGGTCTTCCACCTCACGAACAGATAACTCTTCGGAAATAATACGATTAGCTATTTCGAGCAGCGTTTCGTTCTTGTCGATGTTTACAATGGCGCGGGCGTGTCCCATGCTTATTTTGTTTTCGCGGATAGCTAACTGAACCTCTGCAGGTAGTTTAAGCAGGCGCAGGTAATTGGCAATTGTTGAACGTTGTTTACCTACTTTTTTACTGAGACTTTCCTGCGTAAGCCCGCACTCATCCATCAGGCGCTTATAGCTGATGGCAATTTCTATCGCATCAAGATTTTCGCGCTGTATATTTTCTACCAAAGCCATTTCGAGCATGGCCTCGTCGTTTGCAATGCGTATGTAAGCCGGAATTGATTGCAAGCCGGCAACCTGCGAAGCTTTAAACCTGCGTTCGCCCGAAATTAATTGATAGCGGTCATAGCCAATCTTTCTTACCGTAACCGGTTGAATAATTCCCATTGAGCTGATCGACTCGGCTAATTCGGCCAAAGCTTCTTTTTCAAATTTAGTACGGGGCTGAAAAGGATTGGCTTCAATTTGCGAAACCGGAATTTCGGCTATACCTCCGGCAACGGCTGTACTACCTTCGGTCGATTTTGAAGACGAAGTGATGTCGGTGTTTGCATTTTCGAGCAGCGCGCTAAGTCCTTTGCCCAAGGCATTACGTTTATTTGCACTCATTACAAAAAATAGATTTATACGAATTTACAAATGAAATACAGATGTTTAGCAAACCAACAGAGAAACTGACTAAAATCATCTATATGATTTTTGATGTGAAACTTAAATTGTTCCTTAATTAAATGACAAGTAATTAAGCTCTATAACGAATCCACAACTCTTCGGTTATGCGTTTAATTTTCTTCAACAATATTAATTACCTTTTCCGCTTCCGATAATTTAGTTAAACCATTTTTCTGAAGTATTTCACGTGCCAAATTCAGGTAGTTAATGGCACCTTTGCTGGAAGCATCGTGCATAATTATGGTTTCTCCATGGCTTGGGGCTTCGCCAAGTTTAGTGTTGCGCTGTATTATCGTGTCGAACACCATGTTTTGAAAATGTGTTTTTACTTCTTCCACAACTTGATTAGCCAAGCGTAAACGAATGTCGTACATCGTAAGCAATATGCCTTCAATGGAAAGATCGGTGTTAAGTCGGGATTGTACTATTTTGATGGTGTTAAGCAGTTTGCCTAAACCTTCCAACGCAAAATATTCGCATTGAACCGGAATAATTACCGAGTCGGCTGCGGTTAATGAATTAACTGTTATAAGCCCAAGCGAAGGTGAGCAGTCGATAATTATAAAATCATACTTGTCTTTTAGTTTAGTTAATGCCTGGCGCATTTTTTTTTCGCGGGCGGGCAAATTAATCATTTCAATTTCGGCGCCAACTAAGTCGATGTGGGCAGGAATTAAATCGAGGTTTGGAGTAGAGGTGTTCAACACAACACCTGCGGGATCAACTTCGTCTATAATACATTCGTAGATGCTTGCTTTTACATTACGCGGTTCAAAACCAACGCCCGACGTGGAGTTGGCTTGTGGGTCGGCATCGACCAAAAGCGTTTTATATTCGAGCACAGCTAAACTGGCTGCCAAATTAATGGCTGTTGTTGTTTTTCCCACTCCGCCTTTTTGATTGGCTATT
>JADLGT010000205.1 GCA_020849195.1 Bacteroidia bacterium | reverse complement strand
TTAACCGGCACTTCTTTCCAAGTGTTTATAATCAACGTTTGGTAATTGTTGTTTTGTGCTGTTGATTTACAAACAGAAATCATGCCGAAAAGCAAGCATATCAACGATCTTATATAGTTGCTACTATTGAACAATTTTATCATGATTTGAATAAGCAGGTTCCTTAAATTCCGACATGCTTTGTGTTTTTCCGTATGCTTCTAATTCAAAATTTAGGATAAAAATACTGATAAACTATTTACTATAGATTTTGTTATTAAAATTGAAAGAACTTTAGCAAGTGAAACATTGTACTATTACACCAATTAGTATTATTTTTAGCATCAATAAAATTATAAACCCTCAGAATAAAAATTAATCAACACGCCATTTTATGTCGCAATTTTTATACAGCTTAAAACAAAAAGGAAGAGTTATTATACTCCTTTCCTTCTTTCTCATCATAGAAATTTTAATAAATAAAAACCAAACTGAAAATGTTCGGGATTTGAACACCTCGATAAATGAGATGTATTCCGACCGTTTGTTGGCCCAAGATATTATTTTTAAAATAGCTGAAAGGATTAATCAACAAAGAATTATAATGCTAACAGAAGTTGATCAAATGATAGTTATTAAACATATAGAGGCAAACACTAAACGAGTGGATTCTTTATTAATTGCTTATGGCAAAACAAAACTTACAAACGATGAGACACTAATTTTTGATAACTTAAAACAACATGTTTCTATGCTACATTCATTCATTTTAAAATCAGACGTTGGCAATAGCTCCGAAAAAAATTTTAAAACCGAATACATTAAACAATTGGATTCCATTACAGACATATTCAACTCCCTTTCAGAAGTACAACTTTCAAGAAGCAATGAGCTGCGAGAAAAATCAATTAAAACACTATCATCTTCAGGCGCAATCGGTCAGCTAAGTCATATAATTTCCATCGTTATTGCATTTTGCATTCTTATAATTGTTTTTGTGTCAAAATCCATAATTCCAGAACCTCCTTTGCCTTAATAGGATAAACTAATTTTTTTCGAGAACGTAAAAATGTTGACGCATTACATTTAATGTCATAGTTTCCTGTTAGTGTATTTCTTTTTAATAAACCAAGCCTAACGATTTCGAGCTTGGCGAAGGTGGTGATTTTCAGCACCAACTTTCATACGAAGCACCGAACCGGCGCTTTTGCCAGACCCGTGTTACCAGCTGGCGTTCTGTCTGTCGAGTTTCTAAAGTCCTTGCCCATATTGCGTTTTCAGTCGTTAGGTTGCGTGTCGGGTGTTTAATTTTTTTAGAAGGGGAGGAGAAAAATTTTAAAATTCATTTCTGTCGGGAAAGGTGAAAGCGATAGTGCAATTTTTGGTTTGTGTGTCGCCTGTGTGAATGCAATAGTGCTTACACCTGTGTATAGCTCATTTATTTTTCTTTAATTTTTTAGTTTCTTTTGGTAATTTCTTCTCGGCCGATTTTACTTTTCTTTCTATTTTTTTGATGTCTTCTTCGGCAGGAAGTGTTTCGGGTTTGATACCGCTTTTTAGCAAAACACCCCTTACGTCTGTATTGTTTTTTATATGCTCTGCCGTTATAGCTTGTTCGGAATTTAGGTCGTCTTTACGAATATTAAAATTTGTAATTTCAATAGCAAAGTCCTTTGCTTTAATTGTAATGGTCGGTAAAAAGTCAGCTAAAGCCTTGTTGTCAGGAACTTTCATTTTTACTTTCATGTCTTTAGTTGTCTGACCGCCAAATAATGCTTGGTCTCCTTTACTACGTATCCTTGCAAACCCGCTATCGTCAATACCTTTTTGGAAAATTAAACCCGATAATTCTTTTTCTGAAATTGATAATTTTTCTCTTGCCTGTATCCTTTCCCACTCTTTTAGCCGTTCTTCCAGTAATTCCTGTTTGCGTGTTTGAACCGCAAAATAATTCATTGCAAAAGCAATTTCATCTTTTCTCGGGTCTCCGTTTTGTGCTATAAGATAACAAGCGTATCTTGTAAGCATAGTATCTTCAACAGGTCTTTCAGCGCCTGAGCCGATATTGACCATTTTGCTGACGTCAGCAAAATGGTCGTCAATGTTCTGACCTGCATTGTTACAGGCAATTTTTGATTTATCAATTACTTGAAGGAAATTACGCCATTGAGTATAACCGAGCAATACTTGCAAATCTCTTGCAAACCAAAACTCCATGCCGTCTTTTTCGTTGGCGGCATCTTCAAAACTTTTATGTAGGCGAACTATAATTTCATTTTTCATTTTTCAAATGATTTGACAAACAAAAATAGGGGAAAAATAAGGCTATTTATTTAATAATATAGCTATAATTGACTGTGGTCGGTTTGCTTTTGTAATAGGCAACAGCTATATCTTTTACAGCATTAATTCTTTGTTTTTCTAAAGCAACGTTGGCACCCATTACTGTCCAACCTTGCGTAATATAATCGGTCTTTACGCTTGCTGGTAACTTATTAATTAACGGACTTTAGTTTGAATTGTCATACACTTCTTCTGCTAATACATAATCCGGGTTAAATTTTATAAATTCGTACGCGTTGGACAATAAATGATAATATGGAGTATAATTTCAGAGAGATAGAAAAAAAGTGGCAGACCGAGTGGTTTCGGAATAAAACATTTAGGGCAGAAGAAAATTCAGCAAAGCCTAACTATTATGTATTAGACATGTTTCCTTATCCTTCGGGGTCGGGCTTGCACGTTGGGCATCCGCTTGGTTATATCGCATCCGATATTGTGGCTAGGTTTAAACGTTTAAATGGCTTCAACGTATTGCATCCAATGGGCTACGATTCATTTGGTCTGCCGGCCGAACAATATGCAATTCAAACCGGCCAACACCCTGCTGTTACAACCGAACAAAATATTAAACGCTACCGCGAACAATTAGATAAGATAGGATTTTCGTTTGATTGGGAGCGTGAGGTACGAACATCCGAACCAGCGTATTATAAATGGACGCAATGGATTTTTATTCAACTTTTCCACTCGTGGTTTAACCCCCGTACAAATAAAGCTGAAAAGATAGAGTCGCTAATTAAAATTTTTGAGACCGAAGGATCGGCCAACATAACAACAGAATCGGTATCGTTTGTTGATGCTAAATTTTTAGCCTTCAATTCATCGGAGTGGAACACATTTGATGAAAAAAAACGCAGCGAGGTGTTGATGAACTTTCGTATTGCCTACTTAGGCGAAGCTTTTGTAAACTGGTGCCCGGCTTTAGGCACTGTGCTGGCTAATGATGAAATTAAAGACGGCGTGAGTGAGCGCGGCGGACATGCTGTGGAACGTAAATTAATGAAACAATGGAGTATG
>JADLGT010000204.1 GCA_020849195.1 Bacteroidia bacterium | reverse complement strand
TTTAATTCAGCTAAAACATTTATATCTGCAAAGTTGTAAATGAATTTTTCATCTAGTGTTGTATCATTGCTAACAAGGTTCAAATACATTAGCATACTATTTACTTCTTTTTCAGAAGAAACGCCGGCTTTAATTACTTCTTCAGGCAATTCATCTAATACAGTAGCTATACGGTTTTTCACATTCACAGCCGCCAAATCGGGGTCAGTGCCTACCATAAAATATACTTGAATAATACTTGTTCCATCATTACCCGATACAGAAGTCATATAAGCCATGCCGGGTACGCCATTAATTGCTCTTTCCAAAGGGGTAACAACAGCTTTAGCACAAACTTCTGCAGAAGCACCGGTGTATCTTGTGGTTACTGAAACAGCCGGAGGAGCAATGTCGGGATATTGAGTAACCGGAAGTTGTGTCATTGCCAATAACCCTAAAAGGGTTATAAATATGGAAATGACGAGTGATAAAACAGGCCTTTGAATAAATTTCTTAAACATAATTAACAATTATTGGGAGGTTAATTCTTTAATAATAGTTTGCATGTTTATTTCCGAAGGATTAATAATCATATTCTCTTTTACATTTTGGATGCCCTCATATATTATTTTATCACCAACTTTTACACCTTCATTAATTATAAATAGGTGAGGAAGTCGATTCTTGATTGTGATATTTCTTATCTGAACTTTATTCGAATTGTCAACTACATACACATAAAGTTTATCCTGTATTTCGAATGTTGATTTTTGGGGAACAAGAATTGCGCCTTTGAAATTTTTTCGTAATCGCACACATCCACTTGCGCCATGTTTAATTATTTTACCGGGATTACTGAATCGTGCTCTAAAAGCGATAGTTCCCGTTTTTTCATCTATAACACCTTCAATAGTTTCGATTTTCCCTTTGTAAGGATGTTCGCTTCCATCAGCAAGAATTAACGATACTACTTTTGATTCAACACTATCTGATTGGAGATTTCTAGCATAGCTTAGGTACTCTTTTTCCGACACATCAAAATAAGCAAACACGTCGTCATTCTGTGAAATGGTAGTGAGTAATGTTCCTTCATCAATCAGACTGCCTATTTTGTGAGGAATTCGATTTATTATACCGTTGAATGGCGCCCTGATTTCAGTATTAGATAGACGAATTTGAATGTACGACTGATGGGCCAAAGCTTCTTCCATTTTAGCCTTTTGTGCATCTAACTTGTTTCTTGCAAGTGCAAGTTCTGTTGATGAAACAATTTTTTTGTCGGCAAGCTGCTGCACATTATTGAATTCTAATTCGGCACCACCCATCTCAGCAATCGAACTTTTGTAAAGCGCTTTTGCCTTAGCCAGTTCTTCTAAATATTCACGATTATTAATCGTAAAAAGAAGTTGATTTTCTTTTACATACGTTCCTTCGTCAACGTGAATTTTTTCAAGATAGCCCGTAACACGCGCACGCATCTCCACATTTTGAATAGCATGAACTTCGGTTACATAATCGATAAACGTAGAGGTATCTGATTTAATTACGTGAGTAACGGGGAATGTTTCTCTAATTTCACCTTCATGTTCTTTGCTACGGCAACTCGCTAACATGAGATGACCCACTAAGTACAGTATAATAATTTTTGTTTTCACAATAAGAAAATTTAATTAAAATGCATTAGTATTCGCCAAAAAAATTGGTTGGCGTTAGCCAACCAACTCTTCAAACATAAAACTTTATTGTACCATCCCCAAAAATTGTATGGATAAAAATACAACATCTTGAGGTAATTCGAATTCCGAGCATCTGATATTTTTGTACAAGGCTAAAAACAAAACTATACTATTACTCCCTCCTCGATTTTGTATTAGACGCATCGAGCAAAATCCAATTGCGTTGGTATTGCAGTGTAATTTATAGGACAAGCCCGATGAATTGTAGGTTCTGCCGTCCTTTTGTGGAGATTATGAATTTGTATTAGCTCAGTTAAGAAAATGCTTGTCTATGATTTTCTTTCAAACACCTTCTGCATCACTGTAACATCTAATAATTTTTCAAATTTTTTTCCTACACGGCGCAGCACACCAACTGTTTTAAATCCATTGCGCTCGTGCAGGTAAATGCTGTGATCATTACCTTCGGTGATGCGGGCTAAAATAGTTTGCAGCTGAGTTTGTTCGCCAATGGCTACCAACATTTCAATAAGCTGTTTGCCTATACCTTGTTTGCGAGAATCGGGGTGTATATAAACCGATATTTCGGCCGTTACATCGTATGCCTTGCGTTCCGACCATTTGTTCAATGCAGCATAGCCAACAATTTGTCTTTCTCGTTCAGCTACAATAACGGGGAAGTTCTCATCGCGGTTGGTGAACCATACCTTCCTGTCGTCGAGTGTTTTTACTTCGGTATCAAACGTAGAGGTAGTGTTCAGTATAGCCTCGTTGTATATTTCGGTTATCGAAGGAAGATCGGCGACTGTTGCTTTTCGGATAGTTAACAAGATATTGTTTTCAGTTATTGTGTTATCATTTCTTATTCCTAATACGTAGCAGAGTGTTTAAAACGAGATACTTGCTGTAATACCAAAGTGGGCATCCTTGCCTGTGCCCATTGATGTATACGGACTTATATCAAGTAAAAAACCGGTCATGTTATTTCTTGCTGCTAGATTCTTTGTTTTAGCGAGTTTTATTGCATCGACAACTGACCACCCCATCATTCCTACTGTACCGAGCATTCCTCCTAACATCATGCTAGTTCCTAATGTGGTGTGTTCGTTGTATCCTCCCGTTAAATAAGGGAGCTCCATAAAAAAACCAACTCCCATAATTGTGGCACATCCAAGCGTCCCAAATAAAAATTTTATTCCCCTTTTTGTTTCGCCGCAATAGATTTGCCCAAGGCCCGGAATAAAGTAAGAAGCAACACCTGCAAGTGCGGGGCTGAAGCGATCGGGTGCAGAATAGTACGAGTAATTGTTTTGAGGCGTTTTCCTCAGGCTGTCCGTACGTTGCTGGCTTTGAGCTTTTAGTGCGACGTGCAGCAGGAAGAATAAAAAAAATATTTGAAGCAATCGGTGCATTTATTTTTTCAAATTCGCCAGTAAATATTCTCTGTTTAGCCGCGCAATATTTTCAACCGAAATTTCTTTAGGACATTCGGCTTCACAGGCTCCCGTGTTGGTACAGCTTCCAAACCCTTCTTCGTCCATTTGTTTCACCATGTTCAGTACGCGAGTTTCGCGTTCAACCTGTCCCTGAGGCAAAAGCGCCAGTTGTGAAACTTTAGCCGATACAAATAACATGGCCGACGAATTTTTACAGGCAGCCACACAGGCTCCACAACCAATACAGGCAGCAGCGGCAAAAGCATTGTCGGCATTGTCTTTTGGTACAGGAATGTTATTGGCATCTTTTGCATTTCCGGTGTTTACCGATATAAAACCTCCTGCCGAAATAATGTGATCAAATGCCGAACGATCAACCACCAAATCTTTGATGACAGGGAATGAAGACGCTCTCCATGGCTCTACTGTAATTGTATCGCCATCTTTAAACTTACGCATGTGTAACTGGCAAGTTGTTGTTCCCTGTGCAGGTCCGTGCGCACGGCCATTAATATACATGCTGCACATGCCGCAAATACCTTCGCGACAGTCGTGGTCGAATGCGATTGGCTCTTCGCCTTTGCTGATGAGCTGTTCGTTTAGCACATCAAACATTTCGAGGAAAGACATATCGGCTGAAATATCAGTTACATTGTATGAAACGAAATTTCCTGCTTCTTTCGAATTTTTTTGTCGCCAAATTTTTAAGGTTAAGTTCATATTGTAGAGAATTGGGAATAGCCAATAGCCAATAGGGGCATCAGTTATTCAGTTAATACTTTTATCTCAAGACTTTTTATTAAACCGTTGATCACTTTCAGGACTTCCTCTACTTGCATGCATATTTTTTCATTTTCCTCTTCAGTTAAATAACTTAGGTTGTGTGCAATTGTTAAAAGGGTTTCTATTTCAAGTAATGATCCTCTTGATATTCGAAGGAATTGAATATAGTTTTTTGTACTCTCCCTGCCCCATCCTTCAGCTATATTGGAAGGAACTGAAACAGCAGCACGTTGTAATTGACTCGCCATCCCAAACTTTTCTGACGCAGGTAAAGCCGAGGTCAATTTATAAATATCACTCACCAAAGCAATTGATTTTTGCCAGGCAATCAGATCCTTGTATGAATTAATCTTTCCCATTTTCTCCTTTTCCCCTATTCGCTATTGGCTATTCCCTTAATTGGCTATTCCCTACTTATAACTCCTCTGGCTCGGATGAACCACATCAAACAATAACTCTTCCTTGTGCATTTCAAAGTTCCCGGCACCTTTGTACTCCCATGCAGAAACATAACTGAATTTTTCATCGTCGCGCTTGGCTTCCCCTTCTTCGGTTTGCGACTCTTCCCTGAAATGTCCTCCACACGATTCTTTACGGTTCAATGCATCCATACACATTAGTTCGCCAAGTTCAAGAAAATCGGCTACGCGGCCTGCCTTTTCCAGTTCGGGGTTAAATTCGTTTTGAATTCCGGGAATTCTTAGGTCTTTCCAAAATTCTTCGCGCAAGGTGCGTATCTCGCCAATAGCTTCGGTTAATCCTTTTTCGTTACGACCCATGCCACATTTTTCCCACATTATTTTTCCTAACTTTTTGTGGAAGTGGTCAACCGATTTGCTGCCTTTTATGTTCATCAGCTTATCGAGTTGTTCTTTTACTTTTTTCTCTGCCTCCACAAAAGCCTCGTGATCGGTTGATATAGCTTTGGTACGTATTTCGTTCGACAGGTATGAACTTATGGTATAAGGTATCACAAAATACCCATCGGCCAAACCTTGCATGAGGGCCGATGCGCCCAAGCGGTTGGCTCCATGGTCGCTGAAATTCGCTTCACCTAAGGCATACAGGCCGGGTACAGTAGTCATCAATTCATAATCAACCCACAAACCGCCCATGGTGTAATGAACAGCAGGGTAAATTCGCATAGGCATTTCATACGGGTTTTCGCCGGTAATTTTTTCGTACATCTCAAAAAGGTTTCCATATTTTTCTTTCACCACTTCTTTGCCTAAATGTTTTATTTCTTCGTCGGATGGGTTATGTAAACCTTTTTTATGTGCTTCAATTTTTCCGTAACGTATAGTGTTAGCCGCAAAGTCGAGATACACAGCCATTTTAGATGCACCTACGCCATAGCCTGCGTCGCATCGTTCTTTGGCAGCTCGGCTGGCTACATCGCGGGGTACAAGATTTCCGAAAGCGGGATATCTTCTTTCTAAGTAATAATCTCTTTCGTCTTCCGGTATATCGGCGGGTTTTCTGTTGTCGTCTTTTTTCTTTGGCACCCAAATACGTCCGTCGTTGCGCAACGATTCGCTCATTAGGGTAAGTTTCGACTGATGGTCGCCCGAAACAGGAATACATGTAGGATGTATTTGTGTGAAACAAGGATTGCCAAAGAAGGCACCTTTTTTATGTGCTTTCCAAGCGGCAGTTACATTACTGCCCATGGCGTTTGTAGAGAGGTAAAATACATTTCCGTAGCCTCCGGAGCAAAGCAACACAGCGTGCCCGAAGTGGCGTTCGAGTTTGCCGTTTATCAGGTCGCGGGCAATAATGCCTCGTGCTTTACCTTCAATGGTTACAATATCCAACATCTCGTGGCGCGAATACATTTGCACAGTCCCCAAACCTACCTGCCGTTCGAGTGCGCTATAGGCTCCGAGTAATAATTGCTGTCCTGTTTGTCCGGCAGCGTAAAACGTACGTTGTACTTGTGTTCCGCCAAACGACCGGTTGCTAAGGTAACCTCCGTACTCACGGGCAAAGGGTCCGCCTTGTGCAACGCATTGATCAATAATATTGACACTCACTTCGGCCAAGCGATGTACATTGCCCTCGCGCGAGCGGTAGTCGCCTCCTTTAACTGTTTCGTAAAATAAACGATAAACACTGTCGCCGTCGTGTTGATAATTTTTTGCAGCGTTAATGCCGCCTTGCGCCGCAATACTGTGTGCACGGCGGGGTGAATCTTGAAAACAAAAACATTTTACTTTGTAACCCAATTCGGCCAAGGTTGCGGCAGCCGACGCACCGGCCAGGCCCGTACCAACAACAATAACATCGATGCTGCGTCTGTTGGCCGGATTTACCAGTGGAACGGTGGAGCGGTATTGAGTCCATTTATTTTCTATTGATCCGGCGGGAATTTTAGAATTTAATTTTGTCATAATTTATTTTTTGAAAAGAAACGTATCCAAGGTATTTAGTTCACCCAACCTAGATGTATTGCAATTGGCATCATGGCAAATACAAAAGGAATAATTATTGAAAAAATCAATCCGGCATTACGGATGAGCGGAGTGTATTTTTTATTGTTCAACCCGAGCGTTTGAAAAGCGGAGTAAAAGCCGTGTAACAGGTGATAGCCCAACGATACCATGGCCAAAGAGTAAACGACCACTACCGCCGGGCTTTCGAAAACCTCTTTCATTTCATCGAACAGCGTTTCCTCGCCACTTGTTAAGTGATCGGTAAAACGGCTCAGCACCCAAAAATGTTTTAGGTGTATAATAAGGAACATAAGGATGAGCGTACCCAACAAACCCATAGAACGGCTATACCATTTGCTGTTGCTGTTTGCTGCGTTAACAGCATATTTAATGGGGCGGGCTTTGTTGTTATTAATGGTAAGCACAAGTGCCTGGTAGATGTGTAATAAAATGCCAATGAATAAAACTATTTCCATGGTGCGAATAATCGGGTTGGTGCCCATAAATTCTGCGCCGGCATTGAAGGTTAGGCCGCCGTCGTTGTAAAAAATAAGAGCATTTATGCCGCAATGCACCACCAAAAACGAGATGAGAAATAATCCCGTAAGGGCCATCACTATTTTTTTGCCGAGAGAAGAAGTTAAAAAACGAGTCATAAAAAATTTAGTTTAAATATGAATAGAGATGGTATTTTCTATTTGAAATAATCTTAATTTTAGTTCAACAAAAGTAATTCCTGTAATTAATTCCAACAAGAAAATTACTTATTTAAATTGATTCTATTATTAACACTTAGCACTATTCTTTCATGAAGTATTCACCTATTAGCAACACGCTTTTTGTTGAGAACAGAAAACGGTTCATAAAAAAACTAAAGCCGGGCTCCTTGGCTGTTTTTAATTCTAACGATGTAATGCCTACCAACGCAGACGGCACGATGCTCTTTACTCAAAACTCGGATATTTTTTATTTGTCGGGAATAGATCAGGAGGAGAGCATTCTTCTTCTTTTTCCCGATGCAAAAAGCGAAGAGTACCGCGAAGTATTATTCTTGCGTGAAACAAATGAGCACATAGCTATTTGGGAAGGACATAAATATACCAAAGAGGAGGCGCTTGCAACATCGGGCATTAAAACGGTGTATTGGATGAGCCAGTTTAAACAAATTTTTAAAACGTTGATGGCTCAGTGCGAAAATGTTTATGTAAATACTAACGAACATACCCGTGCTTCAGTTGAAGTAGAAACCCGCGATGCAAGGTTCATTAAATGGTGCAAGGAATCTTATCCTATTCATAAGTACGAACGGGCTGCTCCACTAATGCACGACTTAAGAACCATTAAATCGAAAGTTGAAATCGATCTAATTCAACAAGCGTGTAACATTACCGAAAAAGGCTTTCGAAGGCTATTGGGTTTCGTAAAGTCGGGCGTATGGGAATATGAAATTGAGGCCGAGTTGATACACGAATTCATCCGTAACCGTTCGAGAGGTTTTGCTTACAGTCCCATTATAGCTTCGGGAAAAAATGCTAATGTGTTACATTACTTGGCAAACAACAAGCAATGCAGAGCAGGGGAAGTTATATTGCTGGATGTAGCGGCCGAATACGCCAATTACGTATCCGACCTTACACGCTGTTTACCTGTTGGAGGTAAATTCACTAAACGACAGAAGGCTGTGTATAACGCTGTGCTGCGCGTACAGCGCGAGGCCATAAAAATGATGAAGCCGGGAAACACGTTAGAGAACTTAAACAAAGAAGTTGGAGAAGTGATGCAGGAAGAATTGATAAAACTAAAATTGTTGAAACGCTCATCAGTAAAAAAACAGGATCCGAAAGCTCCATTGTATAAAAAATATTTTATGCATGGCACTTCGCACTACATGGGCTTGGATGTACACGACGTGGGTAGTTTTGCCCGTCCGTTCGAAGAGGGTGTGGTGCTTACTTGTGAGCCGGGAATCTATATCCGTGCCGAGAAATTGGGCATTCGTTTGGAGAACGATATACTTATTACCAAAAAAGGACCGGTTGATTTGATGAAAAATATTCCCATCGAAGCGGATGAGATAGAAGAGTTGATGAACAGGTAATAATCAGAAATGCTAACGCTCCATAGCTTTCCTTTTAATTAGTTGATGATTAAAGTAGAGTGGAAGAAATTGCACTTGTAGGTCGAATCTGCCTTATGCTATGACCTTGCTTTTATACTGCAAAATCTCGCTTTAATTATTATTTTTGCATACCAATTTTAATATGAATATTCAAAAAACAATAGCAGCATTTTATATAGGAGCATTTCTTTGCTTTCCTTCCTGTAAAAATGCCTCAGAGCAAACCGGAAAAATAGATTCCGGCGAT
>JADLGT010000203.1 GCA_020849195.1 Bacteroidia bacterium | reverse complement strand
GCAGGGTTGAAAGATTTATTCAGCAAATGCGGGGTTGATTCAGCAAATATTGGCACACATGAATCGTACATTCAACCATTGATGAATTTATTTAAGAAGAGAGAAAGCAGATGAGGAACGAAATTGGTAATTGGCGTAGAATGAAAAAGATTTTGCAAAAAACAATTGGTAAAAAAAATAGTAGATTTTTTTGCTTTGTTATTTTCTTTTGTCAGTTGGCTTTTACTTTAAATGCTCAGGACATTAAAGTTTTTGCTAAACTCGACAGTAATTCTATTCGAATTGGCGAACAAACAAAAATTCATCTTTCAGTAAATTACAAGGGCCATAAAGGAGATGTTCGAGTTCAATGGCCCGCATTTTCCGATACACTAATTAATAAAGTTGAAATTGTAAGCGTATCAAAAATAGATACAACCATTCCCAATAAAAACGATCTGCTTAGCTTAACACAAACTCAAGCCATTACCATTACTTCATTCGACTCGGGATTTTATGCTATCCCTCCCTTTAAATTTATTGTAAACGGCGATACTGCTCATCCTTACGAAACGGAAGCAATACTTCTTCAAATAAACAATATTCCGGTTGATACTACACAAGCTATTAAAGACATAAAACCTCCGTTATATGAACCATTTAGTTGGCGCGAGTTAATTCCTTATGCGTACTGGGCTTTAGGAGCCATTGTTGCTATACTCGCTATTTATTACACTATTAAAAAATTAACGAAAAGCAAACCAAAAGAAAAAGTTAAAGAGAAAATAAAAACTCCTCCTCATGTTATCGCACTTCAGGAACTGGAAAAATTGCGAAACGAAAAACTATGGCAGCAGGGAATGACTAAACAATACCACAGCCGTATAACAGATATACTTCGACTATACATAGAAAAACGTTTTAAAATTCCGGCTATGGAACAAACATCCGATGAAATTATGATTGGATTCAGAAGTGTGCTAATAGACCAAGAAAGTAAAACGAAATTGAAACAACTATTTTTGTTGGCCGACCTTGTAAAATTTGCGAAGGAAGATCCTTTGCCCAATGAAAATGAGTTAAACCTTACCTATGCCTTCGATTTTGTAAATGGAACATTAAGAGAGGAAAAGGAATTAAGGACGGATGATGCCGGAGTTATAAGTAATACCATTGACAACATTAAAAAAGAAAACTAAACAATCCGTCTGCCAAAGATATTTTAATAGAAACCATTATGTTTAATTTTAACGACATAACATTTGCAAATCCGGAGCTGTTGTGGTTGCTATTAATCATTCCTTTACTTACTGCCTGGTATATCTGGAAAAACAAAAGCACTAAAGCAGAATTAATGGTATCGACCTTACAAGGCTTTGCCGACTTGCGTGCGCCTCTTAAAATTTACTTCCGCCATATTCTATTTGTGTTGCGCTCAATTGTTATTGCTGCATTAATTATAGCGATAGCCCGCCCGCAGGCGCGATCGAGTTGGAAAGATTTTTTTTCCGAAGGAATTGATATTGTTATCGCCATGGATATTTCGGCCAGTATGCTTGCGCAAGACTTTAAGCCAAATAGATTGGAAGCATCCAAGCAAGTGGCTATGGAGTTTATTGACAACCGTCCGAACGACAGGATAGGCTTGGTAATATTTAGCGGCGAAAGTTTTACACAGTGTCCGCTTACAAGCGATCACGCCGTAATAAAAATTTTATTTGCAGGGATTAAAACAGGAATTATAAACGACGGCACCGCTATTGGTATGGGGCTTGCAAATGCCGTTAGCCGAATAAAAGACAGTAAAGCAAAAAGCAAAGTAGTTATATTACTTACCGATGGAATAAATAACCAAGGTTCTATAGCACCGGTTACTGCATCCGAAATTGCTAAAACATTTGGCGTTCGGGTTTATACCATAGGTGTTGGAACCGAAGGGAAAGCACTCTCGCCTGTTGCCCGTTATCCCGACGGGAGTTATGAATACGATTATTTAGATGTACAAATTGATGAAAAAATGCTTACTGAAATTGCTAATACTACAGGAGGAAAATATTTTAGGGCAACCGATAACAAAAAATTAAAACAAGTTTACGCAGAAATAGACCGGCTGGAAAAAACCAAATTCGAAGAAAAAAGTTTTTCCAACAAAGAGGAACGCTTTTTACCTTTTGCACTCTTAGCCGGACTTGCTTTTGTTGCAGAATTATTTTTTAGATACACCGTTTATCGAAGCATAACCTGATATGTTTAGATTAGAGAATATATATTATTTATACGCAGGACTGTTAGTGCCTGTATTTATTTTGCTATTTGCACTTACAAGGCTGTGGCGAAAAAAAGCTATTCGTTTATTTGGCGATCCGACAGTAGTTAATCAACTTATTCACGAGGTCTCAACCACTAAGCCGCTTATAAAATTTATACTTGCGCTGATAGCTCTTAGTCTTATTATTGTAGGTATTGTAAATCCGCAAATCGGATCGAAACTGCAAGAAGTGAAGCGCAAGGGTGCTGATGT
>JADLGT010000202.1 GCA_020849195.1 Bacteroidia bacterium | reverse complement strand
TTCATAAGTAATTGGATTGGGTGAAGAAAGATAAGTTGGTTTCCCGCCGCCATTATCCAGCATTAGGTCGCCGTACAAAATATCTTCAGAATAATTTTTAGAAAAAAAAGTTTGTAGTACATTACTACTATACAAATAATCGCCTGAATTTAAAAACAAAAGGTATTCTCCATTTGCGTGTGCAATGCCTTTGTTCTGCGCATGATATATGCCTTTATCTTTTTCCGAAACCCAGTACGAAAACTTATCTGCATTGGCTTTTATCACATCAATACTTCCGTCGGTAGATGCTCCGTCAATAACTATGTATTCAAAATCCTGAAACGATTGATCAATAACACTTTTAATAGTTTTTTCTAATCCTAAACGATTATTAAGGTTAATGGATATGACTGACAATTTAGGCATAGTCAGAATTTATTCATTGTTTCAATAACCTTCATTACATCGTCGGTGGTGTGGAAAAATGAAATAGGTAAACTTAAAGTAGTCGCATGAATTTCTTCTGTAATGGGTGTAATGTATTTGTCGAGTATGCCAAGCATTGCCTTCTGTTTATTAGGCGCAACAGGGTAGTGTATTTCTGTTCCAATTCCGTTCTTTAATAGAAATTCTTTTAGGTTGTTTCGCTTAGGATGTCTGATATTAAAAATATGGTACACGTCATAAAAATCAGGATGGACGTGAGGTTTAATAAAATCTTGTTTAAGTTGCTGAAGATAAATTTGAGCAAGTTTTCTCTTATGTTCATTTATCTTGTCTAAATTCCTGAGTTTGATTAATAGAAAAGCGGCTTGCATCTCATCAAGTCGAGAGTTATATCCGACAAGTTCATTAAAGTATTTTTTTGATGAGCCATAGTTACGTAACATTTTTATAGTTCCGGCAAGCAATTCATTATTGGTGGTTACAGCGCCTGCATCAGCAAGTGCGCCTAAATTTTTGGTAGGATAAAAACTAAAAGCAGCAATATCGCCAAATGCCCCTGTTCTTGTTGATTTAAATTTTGCTCCGTGTGCTTGTGCGCCGTCTTCAATAATTTTCAGATTGTGTTTTTTTGCAATAGAATTTATTTTATCCATTTCACAAACCTTTCCATACAAATGAACAACAAGAATGGCTTTTGTTTTACTTGTAATCTTTTCCTCGATTAAACTTGGATCAATATTATATGTACGAATATCCGGTTCAACCAATACCGGAACGAGATCGTTATGCAAAATGGACAGTATTGTTGCGATGTATGTATTCGCAGGCACAATAACCTCCGAACCTTTTTCAAATTGAAAGGCTTTTAGCGACAATTCCAATGCATCTAAGCCATTGGCAACACCAACACAGTAGTTGGAATTGCAGTATGTGGAAAAATTATTTTCAAATTGGGCTACATTTTGCCCAAGTATATAATGACCGGCACCTATAAGCTCTGCGAAAACATTTTTATAGTCTTCTAAAAATAATTGATTGGACTTGGCTAAATTTTCGTACTCAATCATTGTGCATAAGGTTCAAAAATGTAATCTTTTTCGTCGAAATACTCGGAAGCCACCAGCATCAATATGGCATCAGGTGTAAAATCATACATTGTATGCCAATCGTTTGTTTCTAAAACGAGACATTTATTAGGTTTATCAAGATTAAATACTTCTTCGCGACTCCCATTATTATTATATATTTTGCAAGCACCTTTTATACAAATTGCAGCTTGTACGGTTTTATGGTGTCTATGTCCGCCTCGTTTCGACTCATCAACACCGTAGATGTAAAAAATACGCTTAATGTCAAAAGGAATAACCTTTTCAATAACTGTAAGATTACCTCTTTTGTCTGTGAATGTTTTTAAATCGATTAAACGGGCCATAGGGTTTAATTATTCCAATGGTAGTGATAGTGCAGAATACGATCTTTAAGCTGTTTTCCAAAAATATTTTTAACCGATGTTTTCAAATCAAATAAATATAAACCTATTAAAAATACAAAATTTAATGGTTGGCGGGGCGAGGCCTCCGTTGCACCATTGGAATTAATTTTATTATTTGATTTTTGCGTCTTCCGATAATAGAAATTGAGCTGCTGTATATATGGAAAATAAAGTAGCTGTTTTATCTGTTTGGATATTTCATAAGTTGCTCCCGTTAGCGCAACAACATTATTGATAAAAAATTTCACACCATGAAAATGAAAAAAGACAAGTATAAATTCTCTTCCCGACTTCCGTTCTATTCCTTTTATAGAGTTATTATTCATAACAAAGTCGTATTGTTGTACATTCCAGGGAGCTACTCCCCCTCCCAAATTTTCTAAAACATGAACTCCTTCAAAACGAGTTGTCCAGTCATCTAAATATTTTTGGTCACCAAATTTTCCATCTTCAACGTGTGCATAGCACCATTCAATGCAAGCATTTCTCCACCAGTTCAATGCTTTTAAGCCATTCTCATTATTTTTAAAATACATAAACTGAACGCAGTATTTTCCGCTAATGACCGACTGATCGTAAGCAGCAGTATAACGATGTTCGCTTATTATAATTGATTTTCCGGTTGCTTCATTTATAAGGGATAGTGGATCGGAATAAAAATAAAGGTCTGCATCAATATAGGTGCAGTTTGATAAATTAAATTTCTTTATGCTGTACAAAATCGTTGAAGCGGTACAGGTCCAACAATATTCGGATGGAGAACGTGTTGGTTTAATTCGCAGTAGTTCGGCATCTTCAAAATCATTGAGTGATACAACAGTAAGTTGTGGCAAATTTTCGTTTAGTAAGTAGTTGTAACAAGTATCATCAAATGCAAAAACATATAAATGAAAATTGGTAGAAACATTTTGAAGAGAATGATATAAAGCCAAGCCTCGCGATAAATACGCTGTGTTAAACAATGTGCAAAAGTTCAGCTTTTCAGTATTCATTTTTTTGCCTCCATAAATAATGAATCGGGTTTACGTACCATTCCGGCTTTCCCATCCAATTCAAAATTGTTCCAGTTGTGAATAGCGCTTTCAAAAGCCGACTGAGTTTGCACATCGCTGAAACCGGCATCTTTCAATAGTTTTCCAAGCGAATACCTATCGTACATCCATTGGTGTACTTCTCCTCCCAATCGGAATTTGCCGATTTTATATTCCTCCGAATGGATCTGATCAAAAAGCTGTTTTAATTTATTTTTAATTCTTGAAAGCAAGGTATATTTTAGTGATAAAGGCCGGTTAGGATTTCTGATGTGTTTAATTAGCAGCTCAGCTTCTTTGCCATTACGCTCCAATAGAAACTCGTCGTTCTTTTTCGATGTATCTCGTATGTAATCAATCATTGCACCACCGGTTTGTGTGCGCACAACTTGATCGTATAATTCAAGCA
>JADLGT010000201.1 GCA_020849195.1 Bacteroidia bacterium | reverse complement strand
TCAACCTCAAGAAAACAAAACCAAAATATTTGGAACGCATTGACTCAAGCATTAGAAGGGAAACCTATTAAATTTGCTTGTTAACTGAACAGTAACAAAAAAAACAGAAAATGAAAAAGGTAGTTTATGTATCGTTGATGTACGTACTGTTTACGTCGTTAGTATTTAGCCAACAGGCAACACAGGATTTTGTAGCGGGTCATTTATATATCAAAATCAAAAACGATATACCTCTTAACATGAGTTTAAACAGTAACGAAGCGAGTGTAGATTTGGATGCCTATACCTTTTTGTCAACTATTTCTAAAAGGTATCAAGTAAAAAAAGTTACTCGTCCTTTTTATGCAGCTAAAGAGTCGAGCACTTTACAGCATACGATGGAAATGGAATTAGTGAATGATAGCGATGTGATGCCTATTATGCAGGAGCTATATACTAATAAAGCAATTGAGTATGTTGAACGGGTGCCTTTAAATCGTACAGCAGTGGTGCCCAATGACCCTGCGTATAATGCACAATGGGAGCTCGTAAAAATCAATGCCGCCGGAGCATGGAACTATTCGACCGGAAGCTCTTCGGTTGTTGTAGCAGTTGTTGACGAAGGGGTTGATCTCACGCATCCCGATTTGGCTGCCAATATTTGGGTAAACCCGGGCGAAATTGCCGGCAACGGAATTGATGATGACGGAAATGGGTATGTTGATGATATAAACGGCTACGATATAGCGAACAACGATAACAATCCATCTCCTCCCGGTGCTGCATATACACATGGTACAGAAGTTGCCGGTTTTGCTTCGGCTGTAACAAATAATGCTAAAGGTATGGCATCGATTGGGTACAGCATCAAAATAATGGCTGTACAATGTGCTACAAGTCCAGGTGGTTTGGCTTATGGGTATTCCGGAATTGTTTATGCGGCAACAGCAGGGGCAAAAGTTATTAATTTGTCGTGGGGGGGCGGAGTACCTACAACCACCGGACAGAATGTTATTGATTATGCGCACAGTAAGGGTTGTATTATTATTGCAGCAGCGGGTAACAGCAATGTTTCGACGCCTGTTTATCCAGCAGCTTATAATTATGTAATTGCTGTGGCATCAACAGGATCGGGTGATGCCAAATCTTACTTTTCAAACTACGGATCTTATATAGATTTATCGGCACCCGGCGAAAATGTATATACTACTGCGCTTGGCGGTGGTTATACAACGAATAGCGGAACATCTTTTTCATCTCCTATTGTAGCCGGCTTATGTGGCTTAATGCTTTCGCTCAATCCTAACCTTTCTGCGGATGACATTGAAACATGTTTGAAAAACAATGCAGATAATATTGATGCACAAAACTCGAGTTACGTTGGACAATTGGGAGCCGGTCGTATAAATGCAGCCAATAGCATGGCTTGCGTTCAGGCTACTTTATTACTAAAGCCTATCCCCGACTTTGTTTCAAACTTTACAACTGTATCGGCAGGTGGAAAAGTAATATTTACCAACCTTACAACACAAAATGCAACTTCGTGGAACTGGACATTTAATGGAGGTACACCCTCTTCTTATGTAGGAAAAACACCGCCTCAAATTACTTATAACACTCCGGGAACATACGATGTAACGTTGGTTGCAGGCAATGCTAATGGAAGTAATACCATTACAAAAACGGGCTATATCACTGTAGTTGCAGCAGGAGGTTGTGCCGGAATAAATTATGGATATGCATCATCCGGAACATGGACAGCTACCTTGTATTATGCCGATATAAAACTTCCGATAGATACCGGTTATATTGTAGGTCTTAATGGGTTAGATAAAGATGTAGCCAAAGCCCAATATTACGATGGGTCGGCAACACCTTACGATAAGCTTACACGCGTGTGGATAAGTGTTGCTCGTGCATACTCATCCAATCCTAATAAAATTATCACCATTAATGTTTATGATGGCACAAGTGGGTCGCCGGGGGCTTTGTTGGGTTCTGCCACTCGCACAATTCAACAATTCAGAAATGCGCAACTGGCTTTAAAGTTGCTTGATGTGCCTTTCAGACCAGTGATTTCGCGACCGGTATCAAAAAAGTTTTTTATTTCTATCGACTATTCTACTTTGAGTACGACCGCAGGAGACACTTTAGCAATTGTTACCAACAAACAGGGGCAAAGTAATCCTTCAGGTATTTGGGAAAAATATGGACCAAATGGAAACTGGTACCACTTTGCAAGTGGTGGTCAGTGGCCGCTTTACGCATCAATGTATATGTTTCCGCTTATTACCAACCAACCGGTTGTTGCAACATCAACGGTTTCGCCTACAACTATTTGTCAAGGAGGAACAATAAATGTAGATGCAACAGGTTCAACATTTCAAGACACTCTTTTGTGGTTTAACCCGGGAGGATTACCTGATCTCTCAAATGCAGTGTCAACTACTGTTTTATACAATACGCCTGGTACATACATTGCTAAGTTGTATGTTGTTGGTGGTGGCTGCCACGAATTGGATTCGACAGTTAATGTAATAACAGTTAACCCCACGCCTGCCATAAGCATATCATCATCTAAAGGGACAAAAATATGTTCGGGCGCAAGTACTGTGTTAACAGCTTCCGGTGCGGCTGGTTCATATTCATGGACGCCGGCTACAAACCTTGATGTAACAAGCGGGCCGGTTGTTAACGCCTCTCCAACCGCAAATATTACTTATAATGTTTCCGGATCAACAGCCGGTTGTGTAGGCAATGCAGCAATAAATATACAAGTTGACGGTTTGGTTAATGTGAATGTTTCGGCAACTCCATCCAGTCTAAGTGTGTGCGAAAATGCAAATGTAACTTTTGACGCAACGGCTTCAACAAATGTGGGAACATACAGTTGGTCATTCCCGGGCGGAACACCGTCTTCTTCAACATTGGCTACACCTGCCGTTTCGTACGCATCAGCAGGAACATATACCGTTACCCTTAATGCAAGCAATACATGTGGAAGTAACACCAGTTATCAACCTGTGGTTAATGTAAGCGTTTGTACCGGATTAAAAAAGCTATCATCCGAGTCGGATGTTTTAACCTATTACAATCCGTTGGAAAAAACACTTAACATTACCGTTAATCAAAACCTAAATTCCACTGAAAATATTTCGGTAGGTATAGTTGATATGTTGGGAAGAATAATATACTCCGGCCAACTGCAACAAAACGCAGGTCAAAGTGTTTCAGTAATTGATATGTCAGATTTTTCAAGCGGGCTATACACCCTTCGTTTGGCTGATAAATCAACTACATTTAACAGAAAATTTATTGCTCAATAGTTTTATTTTTAAAAACCAAAGGGGCTGTTCTCGCAAGGGTTCAGCCCCTTTTTTTGAATACGAATTTCGTACTAACACATTAAATAAGGTTTTAGAAATTAATTTGGCACGTTTTTTAGGAATATATTTAAAAAATCGATCATGAAAAATCGTTTTCTGATATTTACTTTTATCTTGATTATTAAATCAGGGCTAAGCCAAAATCTTGTTGGAATGAACTCTGATCAGATTTTTTCGTTCCTGCACAAAAAAGGTATTTCCGTTGATAGTATTGAAACCGCAAAAAACAAAAACGGCAGTAACTACATTTCATACGATAACAAACAAAATAAAATCATATACTTCCTCAACTCTTCAATGGTGTGTTACTGCTACAGAGTAATATATTCGAATGAAGAACTCGATAAAGTAATCAAACAACTTAATGAACGATTTAGAAGATTAGGAGAAAATCGTTGGTTAGATGACGAAGATGTTCCCTATGAGATTATTCTCGAACAAAAAAAGGATTTTTTTGTTACAGATATGTTCGTGGCCGAATAATTATCACACGGAAACAATCCAATTGTGCTTATCGCTCTTGCGACCTTTACGTATTTCATCCAACTCCATCGCAACCCTTGTTGCGAAAGAATTATTTTTCAAAACAGGCATAGAATAATCAATTCCTTCATATCCGATTAAACTGATAGGAGCAATGGTGGCAGCGGTTCCTACGCCAAATGCCTCCTGCAGGGTTCCGGCCTTGTGAGCGTCAATAAGTTCGTCAATGCTTATTTTTCGTTCTTCAACTTTTACATTCCAATCTCGAGCAATAGTTAAAACGCTATCGCGCGTAATGCCTGCAAGAATTGTATCTCCAAGTGGCGGAGTAATTACTGTGTCATCAATTACAAACATAACGTTCATTGTACCCGACTCTTCTATGTAACGATGATGGCGCGCATCTGTCCAAATAACTTGTTGATAGCCCTTTTGCATAGCAAGTTTTGTAGGATATAATGAACGTCCGTAATTACCCGATACTTTTGAAAATCCAACACCTCCCTCAACTGCACGTACATAATTGGTTTCAACAAGTACCTTTACCGGATCGCTGTAATACTTGCTAACGGGCGAAGTGATAATAAGAAATTTATAAGTGTCCGATGCCTTTACGCCAAGCGAATCATCGGTAGCAATCATAAATGGACGTATGTACAACGAGGTGCCTTCGCCTTTAGGAACCCATTCGCTATCTAGCTTTATCAGCTTAAGTAAGCCTTCCATAAATAATTCTTCGGGTACAACAGGCATACACATACGTTGTGCTGAAATATTTAAACGTTTGTGATTAGACAATGGACGGAACAAAAGTATGCGCCCTTGATCTGTTCGATAAGCTTTCATGCCTTCAAAAATAGACTGTCCATAATGCATCATCGATCCGGCAGGGCTTATCGATATTTTATCGTACGGAACTATTTCGGCTTTTGCCCACTGACCATTGCTGTAATCGGCAACAAACATGTGATCGGAGAACACTTTACCAAATCCCATTGTAGCCTCATTTAATTCTGAAATGCGGGACTTGGTTGTTTTTTTAACTGTGATCGATGTCTCTGTTGTTATCATGTTAAAAAGATTTAGTTAAAAAAATAAACAGAACTTGTACGTAAAAACTATTATAAAAGTTTTAACATCTCAGCAAAATAGGTCATTATTTTTCATAAAAACAATTACAAAGGGCTGCAAGTGCAATTTTATCGGCACTATTCGACAAAAGCCTATAACTATCGCACGAAACTCCCGACTAATGAGAGCTAAAGAATTGCATGGTTTTTGCAGAATTTTTACCGAAATTATTAATTTTGGTTAATCTATAATTATTGAATTTAAAACAGGTACGATATGTCCTTTCTAAAACATCGCATTTTTTTACTGCTATTTTTCTCTGTTACTGTTTTTTCATTCGCGGGAAGCGATGGATACACACTCAAGTTTAAAGTAAAAAATCTGCCAAAAGATTCTACGTGTTATTTGGCTCACTACTATGCCGACGTAAATAAGCAAATGGTAGTTGACACAACCAAAGTTGGGACAGATGGAGTTATTGTATTTGACGGAAAGAAAAAGCTATCCGAAGGGCTGTATCTACTTATAGTAAAGCGCCACCAACTGTTTAATTTCTTTATCGATCAACAGCAGGACTTTTCAATTGAAACCGATACACTTGATTTTACAAAATATATGAAAATAAAAGGTTCGGATGTAAACAAACACTATTATGAGTACATGGATCATTTAGCACAAAAGCATAAAGAAATAGAACCATTGTTAGAGCTAAGAAAAAACCCAAAGTTGAGTTCCGACTCGGTTAAACTACTTACCGACCGGATGAATAAAATAAATAAAGAGGTGCGCGCATACATGGAAAGCGCTGTTAAAACACAACCCAAATCATTATTTGCAAAATTTGTGAATACACTTATTGAACCCGATGTACCCCAGGCTCCAAAGTTGGCCAATGGTCGGGTTGACTCGACTTTCTCATACAGATACATGCGTGCACACTACTGGGACAATTTCGATTTTTCTGACGAACGCCTGATTAACACACCTGTGTTATTAGGCAAGATGCAACATTTTCTGGAGAAACTTACCTACCCTATTCCCGACTCAATAAGTGCTGCTGTAGATATTATAGTTGATAAAGCAAAAGCAAATAAAAATATGTTTCAGTATGTGCTGGGATGGGCTGCATATCATTACGAGTCGGCACAGGTGCTTGGCATGGATGCTGTTTTTGTTCACTTAGTTGAAAGGTATTTTATGACCAAACAAGCCTTTTGGGTAGATAGCACACAACTTGCAAAAATAAATGAGCGAGCTATAGCATTAAAACCTCTGCTTATTGGAAAATACGCACCCAACCTTGCTCTCAAAGACTCTGCCATGAACGATGTAGTTTTGTACGATGTAAAATCAAAATTTACAATGCTGTATTTTTGGGATTACGGATGTAGCCACTGTAAAAAGGTTACACCAAAATTACTCGAATGGTATCATAAAACTAAAGCTAAAGGTGTAACTGTTTTTGCAGTTGGTACCGAAACCAACTCCGTTGAATGGAAAAAATATATAAAAGAAAATAAACTCGACTGGATAAACGTATTCGATCCGTACTATCAAACAGGATTCAAAAAAACTTATGAT
>JADLGT010000200.1 GCA_020849195.1 Bacteroidia bacterium | reverse complement strand
CTCCACTTGCCGTTGCTACTGCACTTCCGTTGCTCGATCCGCAGGCAGCATTGGTGGGAGTGATTGTTGGCGTTGCTAGTGCCGGCGGCTCTGTTATTGTTACGGTGGATACCGATGTGCAGCCCGAGCCGTCGGTTACGGTAACGGTATATATATTTGCAGCCAATCCGGTTATTGAACTTGTTCCGGTCAAGCCATTACTCCAAGTGTAAGTATATGGATTTGTTCCGCCGGTAGGATTAACCGTTGCCGAGCCGGCAGATTTTCCCGAACAAGTATTATTTACAGGGGTGATACTGTTTATGGTTACTCCCGATGTAGTACCAACTGTTGCTGTATTTGTTGTAGTACATCCACCTGCATCGGTAACAGTAACCGTGTAATTTGCTGCTACAACATTGCTAATAGTTTGGGCAGAACTTCCATTACTCCACAAATAAGTAAATACAGGCGATCCTCCACTTACCGAAACCGAAACACTTCCGCCTGTTGAACAAGTGGCGTTCGTTGGCGTTAGTATAGCCGTAATTCCCGCACCAATAGTAACTTTTACAGGCACTCGATAAAATCCGGGACAAACACCTACATAATAAGTTGTAGTTGCAGAAAGCACCGGAGTGGTGTAGCTTGTTCCGGTAGTTAGCGTATTGCCGCCGGTTGAGGCATCGTACCAGGTTAACACAGATCCTCCGGGAGACGTGCCCGTAAGAGCAGCCGTTAATTTAACCGAAGCATTACCACATAGTGTGGTGTCGCGCACCGAGATATAATAATTTGTAATAATTTGATTCATGGTACCCGTTCCGCCGGCAGTAGCGCCGTTTGGCGGAAAGACAGATCCGGCAATAGAATTTACCATTGGGCTGTTTGTTGTTCCATTAGCACCGCCATTCACTTGTTGTGTTATTGCGCCACTTTGTACAGCAATATAACCACCACCACCGCCACCGCCCGGACCTTGCGCTTCATATTGCCCGGAAAAAGCACCATGTACCATAATTTGATCGCCTCCTTTTCCTCCATTGGCTATTGCCGATATTCCACTTACGGAAGAATTAATAATTATTGCGCCGCCGCCGCCGCCGCCGCCTGCACCATCTTTGCCGGTTAGTACAGAAACAGACGGAGTTCCTTGAGCCGCCCCGCCATTGGCACCATTTGCAACAATTTGTCCCGCTCCCGAAACATTTCCAAAACATAATAAATAAATTAATCCCCCGCCATTACCTCCGGAACCTGCATAACCATTGTCGCCTTGGCCCGCACCTCCGCCGCCACCAAGAAATAAAGCGCCGGTTGAATAATCAAGAGGTCTGCCGCCTAAACCGCCTGCGGTATCGCGTTGGTCGCCACCCCATGCTACTTGATGAGGACCAACCAACATAGGATTTGGATAAGGGGCTCCCGATTTAGCCGAAAACGCATATCCTCCTTTCCCTCCGCCCGAAGAATTGCCTGCATTTAATGTTGGAATAGCTGCATCTTCCAGCGCCCATGCAGTACCATAATTTCCCGTTAAGTCAGGAACGCCACGTCCATACCAGTTTGCAACAACTCCGCCATTGGCACCACCACCACCGCCACCATCAACCGAACAGCCACCACCGCCGCCATTTGCCATTGGATTTTTACCATAGCGTCCGCCGCCTTCGCCGCCACCGTTATTCCACGCTACGGTATTATATTCGGCCATGTAGCCGCTAACACCTTCTCCTTTATCGGCACCAAGTGTATTGTTGTTTGTGCCTTCGTTGTTTGAAGGGTTTTCCGAAACCTTAACAGTTAATCCACCTCTAAAGCCAAGTCCGGTAACATCAATTTTTCCGCCGGCATTTATAACTGTATTTCCTTTTACTTCGGTAACCTGCACTCCGCCTGTTGTTCCGTTCCATGTTTGAGCGGTTAAAATGCCGGTGCCCGATATGGTTAATGAAGCATATCGTGGAACACGTATAACTTGAGTTCGTCCTAAGCCCGATGTAAATGCTTTTGTTAACGGGCAAGAAACTTCGATCGTAGTTCCGTTTGGCACCGCCTTTACTTCGGCAAATTCGTAGTGACCTGTATTATTATAATTGAGTAGTTCGCCCATAGTGCGATCTCTCGGCTGTCCATTGCCTCCCCACGAAACAACATTTTCACCCCTTATTGTTGCACCTCTTGTTTGGTAAATAAAAATTAAATCGCCGGCAGCAAGCGACGATGCAAATCGGCTATTTGCATTTAATGTACTCGAACTTACCTGAATGGAAATGTCGCCCGGATTTATGTCGGCAGTAAGAGTTTCATATTCATTAACTATTGTAGAAGCGGAAATAGTCGGCGTACCGTCTTTTCCCTGTTGGGCAAAAAGCAGTACAGATGAGATTGCAAATAAAAAAAAGAGGATGTGTTTACCTCGTATCATTGCTAAAAAATTAATCTTACAAGGTACAAAAAACGAGTGATTTTTAAAAATGAATATCGCAGATCGGTCAAGTTCAGCAGAAAACCGCATTTTCGGTAAATTGGAGCGCTCATCGAACGAAGCTAAATTGATATTTTGCAATGAGAATAGAACAATCTTTAAAGACCGATGAAGTCCATCTTTTGTAAATATTATTCAACCCCGAAGGGGTTGAATACCATATTAAAAATCTATACTCGAATGCAATCCGAGGATACTAACATTCTAGCCCTTCGGGCTATTGTACAGTTTTATGATGAGTGTACTATAATTGTGTAGGCAAGGGCAAGGCGCATAACCGGACTAATAGCAGAGAGGGCAGGAAGCAGGAAGGTGTTATACCAAAATGATTTATATATTAGTCCAATCAATATTGGTATAATGCCGATCGGATAGCTGTTTGGGCCAATGCAATTGGACCATTACAGATATCACATCGGTATTATTGTAACATCGCTCAAAGCGCCAATAAAATGTACGATTCATTAGAATACTACGCTACTGTGCCGGCACATCTTACATTCGAGAGTTATATCTCTTTCAAAAAATCCGGACTTACAACTCTTCTCCAAAAAATGTTTTGTTAAAATTTATCAGGTATAATTTTTTTGTAGCACGGGTAACAGCAGTATATAGCCAGCGCATATATTCAGTATTAATCATATCATTTGTCAGGTAGCCTTGATCAACGAAAACATTTTCCCACTGACCTCCCTGCGCCTTGTGACAGGTAATTGCGTAAGCAAACTTTACTTGGAGCGCATTAAGAAATGGATTCTTTTTAAGCTCAATAAAGCGGCTGGATTTATTCTTAATGTGCATATAGTCGCTCATTACATTTTGATACAACTTTTTATTTTGATCAGCAGTAAGTGCAGGCGATTCGGAACCGATAGTGTCAATCATCAGCTTAACTTCCAAGGGTTGTTCGTTGGGGTAGTCAACCAAACGGATTCGTGCATCCGCAAAACGAAATCCGTATTGCTCCTTAATATCTCCTGCTTTAAGTAATTCTATACTATCGCCATTGGCAATAAATCCTGCTTTCGATTCATCGGGCAGCCAGTAGTAATTATTTTTTACCACCATCATGTAATCGCCGGACGACAATTCGTTTTCTTGCCAACGAATACGGGCGCGTATCTGTTGGTTGAATTGATTCGCACGTTTGTTCGAGCGACAAATCACGACTGTTTCTTCCACTCCCTTTTTATTATAGGCGCTACTCAAATAGTCTTCCAACTCATTCCCATTCAGCCGTACAATGTCGGTAAAATTGTTTGTGTCAAATTGTGGTCTATTTCCTCTGCCCTCGGTAATTAGATTCCGCAAAGTGGTTGCGTTAGTTAAAATTCCGGAACCGGCTACCTGCCGCATCACATCCTTCAATTCAACGGTATCAAGATTAATGGAGTACGATCTTTTTAAATAATCAACATCAAGCGCAGGGCTTATGTTCAAATGTACCGGCGGGAGTTGAGCGGTGTCTCCAACAAAAATTAGTTTACATCCTTCGGAGTGGATAACATAATTGATTAAATCGTCGAGTAAGCTAGCTTGTTCGGATAAACCTCCTTCGTTTGCAATCATAGATGCTTCGTCAACTATAAAAATAGTTTTGGTGTGCATGTTTGATTGCAAAACAAAATGTCCTATGCCATCAGCATTTGTAATTCGTCGGTAAATTTTTTTATGAATTGTAACCGCTTGTTTTTGCGAGTAGTGGGAAAGCACTTTTGCCGCCCGGCCTGTGGGGGCAAGTAATATTGTTTTTTTTCCGATAGTTGAAAGACTTTTTATAAGTGCGCTGATAAGTGAAGTTTTTCCTGTGCCGGCAAAACCTTTTAACACAAATACATTGGTAGATGAAGACGAAGCACAGAATGTCGATATTTTATTTACAAGTGCAACCTGCCCAAGCGTGGGCTCGTACTTAAATTGTTGAAGGAGTAATTTTTTGAACTCGGCTACCGTCATAAATTTAAAGCAAAATTTTCTAAACAGGTTTGCATAATCTTTTTAATAGCCAATAGAACCTGATCTTCATCGGAGTTGGCTCTCCGCTGTTTTTGGCAAGAGCATTCACCACAAAATCCGGGCTAAAGATAAATATTTGTAGTTTTGTTTATTATGATTACAGAAACGGATAGCCGGATTAAACAGGTTTTAAGCCTTGTTGACGACTTGTTCGACGGAAGGCAAACAAAAGCATACCGCTTAGCGATTCAGTTGGGCAGCGATGGCATGTGGGCGGGGGTTTGGGACGATGTGTACAACAAAATTCTTGCGGTTGAACGATTCGCTTTTCAAAATGCGCACAATGCCAACATATTGTCTTCCTTAGCAGGAAGTGCGATTCGGCAGCCAACAATTTTAACATACCCCTATAAACAAACTTCTCTTGGAATTGTTAATACTAAATCAACATTAGTTCCCAATGCCTTGTTTGATGCGGGCGAGAAGGAGGCCTTGCTTAAATTTAATCATCCGCTTGAAGATGGAGAACTTGTTTCTATTGATAGTTTATCAAACCTTGATGCGAAAAACATTTACGCTTGCCCTCAGGTTATCGTACAGCAGTTTAAAGAATTGTACACTATGTTAAAAATTGTACATTATTCGAGTCCGCTCATTGAGCAATTGTTGTTGTCTAACAAGCATAACAATAAAATAAAAGTTGTGCTACATGTTCGCCCCGAAACGTTTGATGTAATTGTTATTGATAGCGGCAAATTACTTTTCTATAATGTTTTTAACTGGCAAACTTCCGAAGATTTAATTTATTATCTGCTGTTTGTTTTTGAGCAATTAAAGCTGAACCCGGAAAGTACTCCCGTGGAGTTACTTGGCGATATTGATAAAAATTCTTCACATTACACAATGTTATTAAAATACATTCGCACCATTCGGTTTGGCAGCCGGCCCGAAGCGCTTGAGTACAGTGCAAAAATAAGTTCGTTGCCCCGTCAAAATTATTATGGTTTGTTTAGTCAGTTTTTATTTTCATAAGGAATGCGGATTATTGGCGGAACACATAAAGGAAGGGCGTTCCATCCTCCCAAAAATTTACCTGTTCGTCCTACTACCGACTTCGGGAAAGAGGCCTTGTTTAATATTTTAACTACCCGAATTAATTTTGAACAAACAAAAGCCCTCGACCTATTTGCCGGTACGGGAAGTATAAGCTATGAGCTTGCTTCAAGAGGGTGTTCCGAAATTACTGCCGTTGATGCCGATTACGGATGTTGCTCATTCGTAAAAAAGAAAGCAACAGAATTAGCATTTAAAGGAATTAAAGTAATTAAACAAAATGTCTTTCGGTTTCTTAAAAATACCACCGAACACTTTGACCTGATTTTTGCCGATCCCCCCTTCGGGATGAAAGAAACAGTAGAAATACCGACAATAGTTTTTGCCAATAAATTATTAAATCCAAATGGGATTTTAATTATTGAACATCCCGCCGAAATCAGTTTTGAAAAAACAGGACGATTTGTCGAACAGCGGAAATACAGTAAATTACATTTCAGTATTTTTTCGTAAAATGTCAACAAAAATATTTTTAGTTGTTT
>JADLGT010000199.1 GCA_020849195.1 Bacteroidia bacterium | reverse complement strand
ATTATGCGCAAAGAAGAAATTGCTAAAAGCGATTTGCCTCAGAAAGTAGTAACAAAAATTAATACCGAGTTTAACAGCTACCGTGTAGATGATGTGAAAAAAATTACGGAAGACACTAAAATAGTATATACTGTAGAGTTAAAAAAAATAACCGAAGAATGGAAAGTAACTTTTGATGTCGAAGGAAATGTTATAAACAAAGTTGCCGATTAATGCCGATAAACGGCGGACGCTATAAGTCTTTGTAATTATTCCGTAGCAGCACTTATCATACCTGCGGCAACAGTAAGATTTGTTTTTTCATCAATCAGAATAAATCCTCCGTTAGCTCGTAATTTATCATATACATCGACGGGTAGAGGGTTTGCTGTACGTATAAGCACTTTTGAAATATCGTTGAGGCCAACATTTAAATCATCTTCAATTTGTTCCAACGTATTTACATTTGTTTTATAAAGCACATTTTTAATAATTGATTTTACACGTATGCTATTGTGCTGCAATAAATATTTCCCCCCCTGTTCAAGAGGTTTTGTGTCCATCCAGCAGATGTCGGCTTCTAATTCTTTAGCTACAACAGGTGGGTGGTTGGTTGGAACAATACTATCGCCGCGGCTTATATCAATTTCATCTTCCAAATGAATTGTAACCGACATAGGTGCAAATGCTTCTTCTAAAGAACCTTCCAGTGTTTCAATAGCTTTGATTATACTTGTAAAGCCCGAAGGGAGAATAGTTACTTTATCGCCTTTTTTAAAAACGCCACTTGTAATTCGTCCGGCATAGCCGCGATAGTCGTGCAATTCATTTGTTTGCGGACGTATAATCCATTGTACGGTAAATCGCGGATCTTGTGCTGCTATATCTGCCGATAGTTCAATATTTTCAAGATAGCTGAGCAGGTTTTTCCCTTTATACCAAGGCATATTGGAAGAAGCGGAAACCACATTGTCACCTATTTTGGCACTCACAGGAATAAAAACAATTTCTTTTGCTTTTAATTTAGAGGCAAAATGAGTGTAGGCATTAACAATATCATTAAAAATAGTTTGTGAATACTCAACCAAATCCATTTTATTAATACAAACAACAATATTTTTTATTCCCAACAACGACACTATATATGAATGACGTTTTGTTTGCTCAATTACTCCTTTTCGCGCATCAATTAAAATAACAGCGAGATCGACATTCGATGCACCGGTAACCATATTACGTGTGTACTGGATGTGCCCGGGTGCATCGGCAATAATAAATTTCCGTTTGCTTGTATTAAAATATTTATAGGCGACGTCAATAGTAATGCCCTGCTCGCGTTCGGCTTTCAAGCCGTCGGTTAAAATAGCGAGATCTATTGTGCCATCATCATTTTTTCTGTTCGAAGCTTTTATCGCTTCCAACTGATCATCTAATACCGAATTGCTATCGTACAACAAACGACCAATAAGTGTGCTTTTTCCGTCATCAACGCTTCCTGCAGTTATAAATCTTAAAATATTCATAGAATATATTTAATTTTAAAATTACAAATTGAATCTTGTATATTATTCATACTAAAAGTATCCGCCTTTCTTCCTCTCTTCCATTGCTGCTTCCGACTGTTTGTCGTCAATACGAGCACCTCGTTCGCTAGTTCTTGAATTTTTAATCTCTTCAATTATTTTATCCAAAGTATTGGCTGTTGACTCGACAGCGGCAGTACATGTTATGTCGCCTACGGTTCGGAAACGGACTGTTTTTTCTGTAATAATATCTTCATGATCCATGTTGAGGTATTCGGAAGCAGCCATCAACAAGCCGTTGCGAACTATGGTGTTTCTTTTATGAGCAAAATAAATGGAGGGCAGTTCAATTTTTTCTTTTTTAATATAACTCCAAACGTCAAGCTCTGTCCAGTTACTAATAGGAAATACGCGTACATTTTCTCCTTTAAATATTTTTCCGTTGTAAGTATTCCATAATTCCGGTCTTTGTCTTTTAGGGTCCCATTGCCCAAATTCATCGCGCACAGAAAAAATACGTTCTTTGGCGCGAGCCTTTTCTTCGTCTCTGCGTGCACCACCAATACAAGCATCAAATTTAAATTCTTCAATAGTATCCAATAATGTAACCGTCTGCAATGTGTTACGGCTTGCGTTTTTTCCTTTTTGCTCTACAGCTCGTTTTTTATCAATAGAATCCTGAACGTAACGCACAATTAATTTTTCGTTGATGCGCTTAGCCATCCTGTCGCGGTAGTCAATAGTTTCTGAAAAATTGTGTCCGGTATCGATGTGGACTAAAGGAAAAGGGAATTTACCCGGACGAAATGCTTTTTCAGCCAAGCGTACCAGTGTGATGGAATCCTTTCCACCCGAAAAAAGCAGAGCCGGTTTTTCAAATTGTCCGGCTACTTCACGTAAAATATGTATCGACTCGGATTCGAGTTGTTCTAAATAATCTAAATAATATTTGTTCATAAAATCAAATTTATAAAATTACATCTCTTAACTAATCTTAACTAAGCATTTAACCTCGTTACTTATGTTCGTGCAATCCACATTCTTTTTTAGAACTATCTTCCCACCACCAACGCCCCGATCTAAAATCTTCTCCGTCGCGAACAGCACGTGTACAAGGGGCACAACCAATACTTAAAAAGCCTTTGTCGTGCAAAGAATTATAAGGGACATTGTTTTTATTAATAAATTTTTTCACCTCATCTAAAGTCCATGTAAACAAGGGATGGTATTTAATCAGCGAATGAGTAGCATCCCATTCTATCGGCGTCATGTCTTTTCGATTGGTTGACTGATCGGCTCGAATACCGGTTATCCATAAATCTATTCCCTTTAGCGCTCGGCTAAGTGGTTCTATTTTTCTGATGTAGCAGCACTCTTTCCTATTTTCAACCGATTCGTAAAAACTAAACGGCCCTTTTTTGTTTTGCATTTCTTGCACTGCGTCGGGCTTCGGAAAATAGGATTCAATTTTCTGATTATAAATTTCGTTCGTGCGACTCCACACCATGTACGTTTCATTAAACATGCGACCGGTATCGAGCGTAAATACTTTAACAGGAAGATTGCTAGTAAAAATTAAATGTGTTATTACCTGGTCTTCCCATCCAAAACTTGTGGAGAAAGCAATTTTTCCTTTATATTTTTCAGCAAGCAAACGCAGCGACTCCTCAACAGATCTTCCGGCGATCAGTTCATTTACTTCTTTTATTTTATTGTTCGTCATTTCTTATTTTTCAACTAACGCAGAGGTAATCTCGTTGAGCTTGTTTATTTTTTCTT
>JADLGT010000198.1 GCA_020849195.1 Bacteroidia bacterium | reverse complement strand
TTACAGGCTCATCATTTCTTTAAACTTAGCGGCCTGCCTGCGCGATATTTCTACCTTATCGCCTCCTTTTAGTTGTGCCATAAGCCCGCCATTAAACCAATTTTCAATATTTTCTACCCACTTTAAGTTGATAATGTGTTTGCGACTGGTGCGAAAAAATGTTTTAGGATTAAGTCGTTCATCAAGATAGTTGAGCGATCGCAAAATAAGCGGTCGGTTTTTATCGAAATAAACACGAACATAATTTCCTTCGGACTCAAACAAGCGTACTTCAGATAATTTTACAAACCAGCATCGCTCACCGTCTTTTACGAATACCTGATCATTCTCATCCAACACAATAGTTGAATCATCGGATTTTGGTGCGTGTTCTTCTGTGTTTTTTTCTGAAATGCGTTTAAGCGCCTCTGCCAAACGTTGAGGCTGCACGGGCTTCAATAAATAATCGAGTGCATTTATGTCGAATGCCCGTATGGCATAATCGTCGAAAGCCGTTACAAAAATTATTTTTGGCAATTCGGGTATTTCCTGTAAAAGATCAAACCCATTTTTTCCCGGCATTTGTATATCAAGAAATAAAAGATCGGGATTATGTTCTTGCACGGCCTTTATAGCCGAATCTACATTATTACATTCGGCAACTACGTTTATGTTGTTGTAAACGGCCAGCATATTTTTCAACTCCTGGCGAGCAAGGCGTTCATCATCAATTATTATTGCTTTCATATTTTATAGTTTTATCGAGTAAAATTTTTAGAAATTCAATGAAGTTCTATTCAGTGTTGTTTTGGTATCATCAATTCGGTTAATACATTATTATCATCACAGTTAAAAACTTTTAGTGAAGCCAAATTTCCATAAAGTAGCTGTAGCCGTTGCTCGCTGTTTTTTAAACCAAAGCCTGTGCTGTTGTTGTTTCCAATATTTATTTGCCCGCTGTTTTTAATATTTATATATAACGTATCGTACTTTACTTCTGTTTTTAAAATAAGATTTCCACCATTAGGCAATTTTGAAATTCCGTGTTTAATTGCATTTTCTACCAATGTTTGAAGCAGCAGAGGAGGAATAGAAAAATCGATGCTCTTTGGGTCAATGTCGTATTCCACGCGCAAACGTTCTTCGTAACGCGTTGATTCAAGTTGTATGTAATCTTTAACAATCGAAAATTCATCGTTAAAAGCTATTACTTTATTCCGCCCCATAGTTAAGGTGTTGCGAAGTATATTTGAAAGTTGATTTATTGATTCTTTAGCTCTGCGGGGGTTTTCTTCAACCAGTGCACGTATGCTGTTCATGGCATTAAACATAAAATGAGGATTGAGCTGCGATTTCAATTTATTTAACTCTATCTCGTTTATGCTCGCCTGCCATTTTAGATTTTCTATTTCAGATTTTTTATAATTCTCAATAGAGTGTATCAAAAAATAAATGAGCGACCAAAAAAATAAAACAAAAGCAATATTTAATATCGATTGAATTGCCACTACGCTATTAAAAGTAGAGAAACTAATGTCGGTTATTCCGATAGCGGCCTCAATAAAGAATTGGAAAAAGTAAATAACAGAGGCCATAATTAGTGTAGCTGCAATTACGCGAGGTATTAAGCCCAATGGTGTAACACGCAGCCAACCCAAACGCACAATGGTTGAGCGATACAAATGAGTTATTGCAATGCCGACAACAAACAAGAAAAATAAACTCAAGCTTTGTCTTGTATCGAGTGCATTAGTAAGTTTCAAAAAAACAATATTGATAAGCGTAAAAAACAGCCAACCGCCTATCTGACAAATCCAATATAATTTTTTTCTTTCCATTTTATCAATTCGTGTTCAACCAATTTTTACGAAGCATTAGTTGCTGTGTGTCGGCGTTTTTATTCAGCTTCAACACATTTTTTATTTCGTAATCTGTTTCGGACAGTTTGGTTTTTAATTTCACTTTGTGCTTTTTTCCGGCATCATCTTTTCTCAATACAGTTAGCCTCAGGTTGTCGCCCTCCTTTGCTTTTTCAAAATAGTTTTCCAATATTTTTTCAAACGAAAAGATGTTAAGTCGTTTTCGATTAAATTTAAGTATTTCATCACCAATATTAAACCCTATCGTCTTTCCGAAAGCATTGATGCCCTTATAACTGTCCTCGCCAATATAAAAGTGTCCCGAAGCATTGTCATATAAAAACATAATTCCTCCAAGGGGCGACAAGCCATGTTCAATAGCTATTTCGTTATACGTTATTCCAACAAGATTAAGTAGTTCGGCAAGAGGTAATGGTTTGTTTCCGGAAATATACGTTCGTAAAAAATCTCCTATTTCCGGATAGCTAAGTTTTATTATTTCATCAAACAATTCTGAGTCTTTAAACGAGCGATTTTTTCCATACGTTTTAGCAAGATCATTTATTAAATCTTGAATGCCATATTTCCCATTCGAAAGCGAGCGAAGCTTTATATCGATGCAAAGTCCAATAAGCGGCCCTTTTTGATAAACATTGTCGTATTGATCTTTGTATTGATGAAGGCAACCAAGACTCATCTCGGTAAAAGGAAGTGTGTCGTTAAATTCTTCGCGTCCTTCAATTTTTGCATGAATTACCCCAAGATAATCGTTGAGCGAAATAAGACCCTGTTTCACTTGCATGTGGCCGGCAAAATATTCGGTTACACCTTCGTACAACCAAAGGTGCTGCGACATTTTGGGGTTATTGTAATCAAAATCTCCTATTTCTTCGGAGTGGATGCTTAAAGGAGTTATGATGTGAAAAAATTCGTGCGAAGCAAAATCTCTTATATTTTGAGCGAGTTGTTTTGTGTCCATCTCGGGTACATAATAAAACGAAGAGTACGAATGTTCGAGTGCGCCGTATGCTCCCGATAAGTCAGATTGCCCATCGGAGAACAGATATATAATAAATGCATATTTGCTAATGGGCAAGGTTCCTCCAAGATAATCTTTCTGTGCGCTAAGTAAGGTTTGAATATTTGAACCAATAGTAGTTGCATAGTTTCTGTTTTTTGAAGAGTAAACAGATACTAAAATTTTAGCTCCTCCTATGTTTAATGTAACTGTATCGGGAACACAAAACATAATTGGCGAATCTACTAACCGCATATAATCACTAACCGTATATTGTTCGGACGACGCTGTGTTTTTATCGGCTACCAATGCCGTTGACCCGTAAAATCTTTTTGGCTTCGCGAACTCCAAATGAAAAGGATTGTGTTTGTAGTTTTCAAAGTATCCGAAAAAGCCATGTGTATTAATTACAAAACACGAATCGTTCTGTATGTTTGTACCGGCAGGCTCAAACACAAATGCATCGCGCTTTTCAGAATCCCATGTATCTTCTACCCAATACGATATTTTTTGAACATCGGGGAGATTTGGAATCTTCCATGTATTAACATCAACCTGTTCGGCAATACTGCTGTCGCCCGAAACCCAATATATCATAACGTTTGAAACAAAACGTCCGAAATTGTACACCGCGTATGTGCCCGGCACCATAGCCGGCATACGAAATAATACTTCGGAAGCATTGATAGCTGGAGGAATTAAATTAACTCTGAGCTTATCGTTTTTTATATTATTAAGGTCGATAAAATAATGGTATGAATTGTCTTTCGCCGGAAGCAGAAGGGAAAAAAAGAAAAATAAAAAGAGAGCGGTATAACGCATACAGTTTTGTTTTCTCCAAATTTACGATTAGCCCTGATAAAACGTTCGATTATTTACATAAGCGGAAGTTTGCATGGAGTGATGGACAAAGGTTTGATGGATGAGCGGGATGAGGGACTAAGATTTTTCAAATTCAATTGCATAATCTCAATGAAGGTTTTTAACAATTGGTTTTTTACAACATTTCATAGGCATCTTTGGATTTTTCGATTATTTATACATCTTTGCACATCCGGCACATACTGCATGTATTTGGATAAGGCTTATTTAAACATTGAAAATTTATTTGATGAGAAATCTACTTTCATCTGTATATATTTTTTTAAGGATCTGTTGGTCAGATGGAATACGCCATATTCATTTTCGGTTTGTATGCCGCAGGTATATGGCTATTTCATATATTTTTCTCTTTTCCTTATTGTTCAATTTGACAATAAGATCGTCGGGTAACACTTTTGCAAAAGCCGGAATTGGTCCCGATACTGTTTTTTACAAATACGAAACTTCCGCTGTTCGTACTACTCAGATCCCTTTAACTTATGCTGATTCGGTTTGTATGTTTCCTGCTTACGACACCTATTGCCAGTGGGATACCGTTGTTATTCATCCGTATCGGTTTGATGCGGCCGCTTTTAAAGATACAGTACATCTTGTTTTAACCGGTATTAACTCATCTGATTATGTAACACCTAGATTCGGTAAAACAAATTCGAATTTTGGTCCCAGAAAAAGACGTTCTCACTTTGGAGTCGATATTCATCTTGAAACAGGCGACACTGTTGTAAACGCATTTGATGGCATGGTGCGTATTGCACGAAAAAATAAATCGTACGGAAATGTAGTAATTGTCCGTCACGAAAATGGACTTGAAACCATTTACGCTCATCTTTCTAAACTATGTGTTAAAGCAGGTCAGTGTGTAAAGGCGGGTCAACTATTAGGGCTGGGAGGAAATACAGGTCGTTCGTATGGAAGCCATCTGCATTTTGAGGTTCGTTACTTAGGCGAACCTATAAACCCTAATGAAGTTATTTCGTTTGCCGACCAAAAACTTATTTCGGACACATTAGAAATAACTCAACAGAGTTTTGAATTATATATGCATACAAAAAATGGGAAGTACCATAAAAAAGGGAAAAAATATGTTAAAAAAAATATGCCTAAAAATTCACCCGCAGGTTATTATTATGTACGTAAAGGAGATACACTCTATTCTATAGCACGACGTTTCGGAACAACACCCGACAAGCTCTG
>JADLGT010000197.1 GCA_020849195.1 Bacteroidia bacterium | reverse complement strand
ACACGTTTCAACAAAAAGAAAAAAAGTAGCAAAAAAAGAAAAATGAACAACAACAAAAACAAACTTAGCTTACCTTTATTCCTGTCCTAAGAAATGGGGGCATTATAGCAAAAGCGTTCGACAATAGTCACTATGTGAAAAATTATGGGTGGATATTTAAGAAAAATAAGGGAGAAAATGGTTATGTTAAAAAAAGAAACTAAACTTTTACTTAAAATCGGCATCTAAACTTGCTTACCCATTTTGGACAAGTCAGGAATAAAAGCGTCTCAATTTCTAAAAAAGCAGACAGACTTGCTTAAAAACTACTTACCCGACAAAGATAAACACGACTGTGAGTTTAAGTAGTTTATTTTATGACCAGTTTTTGGTTATATATGGAATTGTCGGAAGTTGCGGTTACGAAATATATGCCCGGCGCGAGTGTTTCCGATGGGTCGATAGCGGTGATACTTCCGTTTTCTTTTCCAACAATGTTTATCTTCGATAAAACTTCTTTGCCCATAGCATCGTGAACGACAACAAGTATTAATTGTCCGTCATTTACCGAACTTTTAATATTCAGGTACACTTGCGAGTTGGAACGTGTGGGATTTGGAAATAAACTAAAACTTAAATTTTCTTTAAATTCAACTGCTGCGATGTTTGAGTATGTATATTTTCCGTCAAAGTCGGTTTGTTTTAACCTGTAATATTGAATGCCTGTCACCGGATTATAGTCATAACTTTGGTAGTTCAACTTCTGTGTAGAAGTTCCTGCCCCTTTGACTGTTCCGAGAATTTTCCAATCAATACCATTAATGGATTTTTCAATAGTAAAAAAGTCATTGTTCGTTTCACTTGCGGTACTCCAGTATATGCGCACTTTGTTCGCTTCTCCTTTTGCATTAAAATTAAGCAGTTCTATTGGTAAATAAACACCGGTTATTGTAGCCATAATATCCCCTCTTCCCTGACCGCCAAAATACTGCGCTTTTGTGGTTAAGGGTGAAGCTAAAAGTAATATCAGGTATGAGAAAAATCTTTTCATTGCATTTTTAAATTTACCTTTTCAATTATATTCAAAAAAAACCTATGGTGCTGTACGCCCACCACGCCCACCGGTAGAATCCCAACGTGTATTAAGGTTGGCATTATTTTGTGTCCAATTTGCTAATGCACGAAGTGAAGTTTTCATATATGATTCTGGTCTCCAATATGTACCACCCCGAACCCCTGCTCCGGTATTAGTTAAAAAGCCACCGGTGCCTGGCCACGAAGCTACATTGTTATTTCCGGTAGCATCAACCATACCATCACCATGATCGCCTGTAAATGCTCGTCCGCCCGCAAAACCTACAGAAATTACGTGATGCCATAAGGTCCCTCCCATATCTAAAACACCGTAATAACCTGCTCCTGCCTCTGCTCGCGTACTAGTTGCAGTAGCAAATGCCCCTACCCGCGCCGGACCTGCAGTAGTACCCACGCCACCGCCGGCGCCACCAAAACTTTGATTTGCTGCTGCGTTGCTCGCCACCTCTGTTATTTGCCCGGGATTATTCATACTTACAGGTTTCGTAGGCAAATCTGTTACGCCCCAAACATATTCATTTGGTACAGGTGCCTGATCTCCACGGCATGCCTTTTCGTATTCCATCTCTGTAATCGGTCTTAATCCCGCCCAGTCCAAATATGCAGCTATATCAAGCCATGATATCCAATTACAAACGGTACCTAGTCCATCATCCGCCTCGCCACCAATTCCGTTTCCCCTCCACACATTCGCATTTATTGGCGGTGGAACATATTTCCATGTGCCTCCTGCGGAATAATCACAATAGAAAGTTATCGGCACATAAGGCGCAAAAGAAGTGTCGCATCTAATACCTTGTCTAAAAATGACTTGAGAACTATTTCTCATAACGTAACACCTTTGCAGCCAAGTAGTTGTATCTTTAAGAACTGTTGCAACCCTTGATGCTTGTTGAGTGCGATTAAGTGTATTCAAAAAGTTTACATACCCTTGTTGGGAAATTCCGTGTTTCATACAGTAAAAGGCCTTATACCCTTTTGGGAAACTTGCCGGAAGGGTTCCAACTCCGCCAATTGAATTATCTCCGGAAGTAGAAGTCCCCCATAAATTACCGGCAACAGAATCTATAGTTAGTGCATTTTCAGAGGTAATCTGGTACGGAATCGATGGGGTAGTTCCATTTGTTCCCCGCCACGACCCATCAGTAAAACTACCGCTTTCAGTACCACCGCTTCCAACATAAAAGCTCCCCTGCGGTACATAAACCATTTCAATTGCATATATCTGAACGTCGGCAATACTTAGATTAGTTAAGCCATTTGCACCGTAGTTCCATTTAAGTTGCACATCTGTGAGTGAAAAGGTGCCGGCACCATCAGCATTACGATAAATAAAGGCACCTACACCCGGGTTAGTAGTTGAGTTAAAAGCAGTACCCGGATCCACTAATCCTATATCGATGGTGCTGCCGGATGGTGCGGTATGACCTGTATTATTCAACCAAGCATGCTTCCAACTTCCGCCACTCTCGCGATATTTGATGAATACCCAGGCTGCATCATGATTACCGGGCGCAGCACTTGTCCGCCAGGAATTTTCCCATGAAATGTCAAACTCTACGGTAGTCTGTAAATTAGTTGTATCTGATGCAATAACACGTGCGTTTGTAATGGAGACATTATTGGCAAAAATAATTTCACCCCAAAACAGAAATAATAACAGAAGTTTTTTATCCAGTATAGCTCTCATGGGTGTTTCAATTTGTTTATCAATTTCCGCTCACGTCTATGCAGCCGAGTATACAGAAGTTACATTAATAGTGTAAATCAAGGTCTGATTTTTTAAAAACAATTGACTATCAGCAAATTGCGCCTTCATGTGTTTAGAAGTATTTTTGGTTTTAACTTTCTTGCCACGTTTTAATTCTTCTTCAGTCCATGTTAATTTTTCTACTGCCTACTAGGGGCTTTGCCTCCGGATTCATCTACCGGTCTGTTCATCTTAATGGGACAGTAACATTTTCTGGCATCCTGATGCAACCGAACCATCAGCTGAGAATAGGCATACCATGGATCCATTAGTACAGATAAAAAACTGAAATAACTATTGACTACCTGTAATTTTTACTCTGCCAATACAATCATTTTATTTTTTAGCACCTCAACAACTCCACCATTAATGTTGAATACTTCGGCATTACTTTTTTCGTTAACCACTTTTACTATGCCTTTCTTTAATGAAGAGATTATTGGTGCATGATTATTCAGTATGCCTAATGAACCATCTGTTCCGGGAAGTGTAACTGACTTTACTTCACCGCTGAATAATTTTTTGTCGGGGGTAATTATTTCGAGAAACATTAATTTAAAATTTATACTTGGCAAAAAGAAGTTGAAAATGTTTTACTGTTTATCAAAACATTTTTACCAATTTATTTAGTTGGCTTCCGCCAGCATTTTTTTACCCTTTTCTATTGCTTCGTCAATATTTCCAACTAAGTTGAAAGCCGCTTCGGGGTATTCGTCAACTTCTCCATCCATAATAATATTAAATCCTTTGATGGTATCTTCAATAGGAACAAACACACCTTTCAAGCCGGTAAATTGTTCGGCTACGTGGAAGGGTTGCGAGAGGAAGCGTTGTACACGACGTGCGCGGTGTACAACCAATTTATCTTCTTCCGAAAGTTCGTCCATTCCAAGAATGGCAATAATATCTTGTAATTCTTTATACCGTTGAAGAATTTGTTTAACACGCTGAGCGGTGTTATAATGGGCATCGCCCAACACAACCGGAGACAGGATTCGTGAAGTTGAATCCAAGGGGTCAACAGCAGGATAAATACCAAGTTCTGCAATTTTACGGCTCAACACAGTAGTTGCATCTAAGTGAGCAAATGTTGTGGCAGGCGCAGGATCGGTTAAGTCGTCGGCCGGCACATAAACAGCCTGTACCGATGTAATTGAACCACGCTTGGTAGATGTAATACGCTCTTGCATGGCGCCCATTTCGGTAGCCAATGTAGGTTGATAGCCTACGGCTGAAGGCATACGACCAAGCAATGCCGATACTTCGGAGCCGGCTTGGGTAAACCGGAAAATATTGTCGATGAAAAATAATATATCTCGTCCGCCGGTTGATTTATCATTTGGGTCGCCGTCGCGGAAATATTCGGCAACCGATAGTCCTGAAAGTGCTACACGTGCACGTGCTCCGGGAGGTTCGTTCATTTGTCCGAATACCAATGTGGCTTGCGATTTAGCCAACTCTTTCATGTCCACCTTACTCAAGTCCCATCCGCCTTTTTCCATAGAGTGCTTAAATTCTTCTCCGTATTTTATTACCCCCGACTCAATCATCTCACGAAGCAAATCATTCCCTTCGCGTGTACGTTCTCCAACACCTGCAAATACCGATAACCCGGCATAACCTTTTGCAATGTTGTTTATCAATTCCATAATAAGTACTGTTTTTCCGACACCGGCACCACCAAACAAGCCAATTTTACCGCCTTTTGCGTAGGGCTCTAAAAGGTCTATTACTTTTATTCCGGTAAAAAGCACTTCTGTTGAAGTGGACAACTCATCGTATTTGGGCGGTTCTCTGTGAATAGAGTATCCATGCGATTTATCAACTTTACTGATACCATCAATGGCATCGCCAACCACATTAAACAAGCGACCTTTAATTTGTTCGCCGGTAGGCATTTTTATTGGGGCGCCCGTTGCTGTTATTTCCGTTCCACGACTTAGCCCGTCGGTAGAATCCATTGCAATTGCACGCACGGTATCTTCGCCAATGTGTTGTTGGCACTCGAGTACAATGGTGGAGCCATCCGCACGTTTTACTTCTAAGGCATCCAAAATATTGGGCAACTTTAAACCTTTCTGTTCGAAACTAACATCTATTACCGGTCCAATGATTTGAGTAATTCTTCCTTTTAAAGTTGACATTTTATTGAGTTAAATGGTTTTAAATACAGGTCTGAAAAATGTGCTGCGAAGATATGTTTTTTTGTGTAAAAGCGAAGGTTTGTTAATAAAAATTCATCTCCTATTCATCCGAAGATTAGTTGCCGGCGAGACCTTCGGGATTGTTTATATTTTATTGAACTGCAGAGTCATTCGATAATTAAAAGTCGGCGGAGTTCGTAATTATCGGCAAAGCAGGTTATTTGTACCTTCGCATTAGCAATGAAAGTTTATAGCGACATTGTTCAGTTTAAAAATGTAAAAACGCCCATTGTTACAACCGGAACGTTCGACGGTGTGCATGTGGGGCATAGGCGTATTATTAGCAGGCTGAAAGAAATTGCCAATCAATCAGGAGGCGAAACTGTATTACTTACGTTTTACCCCCATCCGCGCATGGTACTTTTTCCCGACGACTCCGATCTTAAACTGCTAAACACTCAGGAAGAAAAAATAAGTTTGTTAGAAAAATATGGTGTCGATCATTTGATTGTATATCCGTTTACCAAAAGTTTCTCCAGGCTTTCGTCGGTAAATTTTATCCGCGATGTGTTGGTTAATCGCCTCAATACAAAAAAACTTGTGATTGGATACAACCATCATTTTGGTCGTAACCGAGAAGGTTCGTTCGAACATCTGAAAGAATATGCGCCGGTATATGGATTTGAAGTAGAAGAAATTTCTGCTCAGGATATTGATAACGTCGAAATAAGTTCAACAAAAATACGTTCGGCTTTACAAACCGGAGATGTGCAAACCGCTGCGGTATTTTTGGGCTATTCGTATTCGCTTACCGGAAAAGTAATTCGAGGTAAACAACTGGGTCGAACATTGGGTTTCCCCACAGCTAATCTAGCCGTTGCCGATAAGTACAAATTAATTCCTGCTAATGGCATATATGTGGTAAAAGTGAATTACAAAAATAATTTTTATAAGGGTATGATGAGTATTGGTACAAATCCAACAATGGATGGAACGTGTCGGACAATTGAAGTGAATATTTTGAATTTTGATTTTGATATTTATGGAGAAGAGCTGACCGTAAGCTTCATTGAAAAATTACGGAATGAGGAAAAATTTGATACGATAGAAAAGTTGAAACAACAGATGGAGAAAGATAAGAAACAAACGTTGGAAATATTCGAAAAGAGATGATCGTTCGCAGTATTTTAATTGTATTACTTTTTTGTTCACAGGCAATAAAAGCTCAGTTACTGGATTCGCTTGCGTTAGATTCGCTTAAGCCATACACAACCATTCAATCGGCTTT
>JADLGT010000196.1 GCA_020849195.1 Bacteroidia bacterium | reverse complement strand
TGATTAAGTGGCAAACTATTCTTTTGTATTCGGCCAACAAGGGTAACTTTATAACCAATGGTACAAAGTGTAGTGCAAACTTTATGAACCCGTTGATCGGTTACCAAATCGTTTACTACCGACACTGTTACATTCTTCATCGGGATACATTCTTTATTTTTATATTGGTAAATATTACTAACCTGCCATGGTCTTGCGCCCAAAATCAAAAAAAAAATTCACAAAGGATAGAGTCTTGTTCGCTTACTTTACTTGCTCTGTAAAAAATTAAAACCACGCATATAAAAATTCACAATTTCATTGTTACGAAGATATGAATAAACGAATATGAATAACTTTTATGGCTTAAACCTATCAACTATTTTATAGTTCGTAAATTTAACCGATGGATATTTTAGAAAATAGTTCGCTAAAAGATTTTAACACATTTCATATTGATGTTTCTGCTCGTTTTTTTTGTCAATTTAATACTGTAGAAAATCTAAAAGAAGTTTTATCCGAAAAAAAAACAGAAAATTACGATCGACTGATTTTGGGAGGAGGCAGTAATCTGTTACTCACAAAAAATTTTGACGGGCTTGTGTTGCGAAACAACATTAGAGGTATAAGTATAACAAATGAAGATAAGGACCATGTTTACATAAATGTCGGTGGTGGCGAAGTGTGGCATCAATTTGTAATGTACTGTATTGAAAATAACTATGCCGGAATTGAAAATCTGTCGCTCATACCTGGAAGTGTTGGCGCAGGTCCATTACAAAACATTGGCGCATACGGAGTTGAATTGAAAGATGTATTTTACGAACTGGAAGCATTACACATACGTAACAAAACAAAAAAAACATTTTCCAATGCCGAGTGTAAATTCGCTTATCGCGATAGTGTTTTTAAGAATGAAGAAAAAGGGAAATATGTTATTACGTCGGCAACCTTTCGGTTAAACAAACAGGCTAAATTTAACACGGCTTACGGAGCTATTCAAAAAGAACTGGAAGCAATGGGTATAAAAGAACTCAGTATAAAAGATGTTAGTCGCGCTGTAATTAACATACGAAGAAGCAAACTACCCGACCCTACTAAAATAGGAAATGCAGGAAGTTTTTTTAAAAATCCGGAGGTACCTAAAGAAAAATACGAAGATCTGAAAAAAATATTTCCCGATATTGTTGCCTATCCGCAAGTCAACAATGTAAAACTTGCGGCAGGTTGGCTCATTGAGCAGTGTGGATGGAAAGGAAAAACCTTTGGTGATGCAGGGGTACACAAGAATCAATCACTTGTTTTGGTAAACTACGGCAATGCGAAGGGAGAAGAAATTTACAATTTATCTCAGCGAATAATAGATTCGGTATTTGAGAGATTTCAACTTGTATTAGAACGAGAAGTGAATATTATTTGAAATACCCTCCCGACTTGTCCAAATTAGGTCAGCAGGAAAAATTCCGTAATAATTCATGAACGCTAAATCTTCGCCGGAAAAATTAGTCGTCAATTTGCTTCGGTCTTAGGTGGTCAGTTTGCTCGGTTTATGCATTTGTGCATCGAACCAGCCGATAAGAATTATAAATATCGCCAAACCCAAAGCTCAGTTTTACAGGATATTGCTTGTAAAGAGATCGATATTTTAATTTTTGTAAATTAGCTGTACTAACCAACGCATCTACTAATGAAAACAAATTTACTTTTTCTTGTTTGTGATATCGATGAACGAACCTTTTAAGTTGATTGTTATTTCCCCCGAGGATGATACAGAAGGAGAAGTGGATGTTCTTTGTAAAATTATTAAACTGGGATTACAACTATTCCACTTGCGAAAAGAGAATAGAACAGATTTTGAAATTGAAAAGTACATTAATTCCATTCCCGTTGAGTTTCATAATCGAATAGTACTTCATTCCAATTTTAATTTGGCACAAAAGTATAACCTTAAGGGAATTCACTTAAACGAACGGAACAAAATCAATTTTGAAAATTTTAAAAAATTTAAAATCGTCTCGGCTTCATTTCATTCGGTTAAAGAAATAGAAGATAATAAGCTAACTTACGAATATGTTTTTTTAAGTCCTGTTTTCGACAGCATAAGCAAAGCTGGTTATAAAAGTAAATTTGATAGAGATACGTTGGAATCATTTTTTAATTTGAAAAAGCACCAAAGCAAGTCATTGTTAAAAGTGATAGCACTTGGTGGTGTATGCCTAGAGAATATTTTGTACACGAAAATGTTAGGATTTTCGGGAGCTGCAATAATGGGTGGACTTTGGAAGACTAATAATCCTGTAAAAGCTTTTTTAGAATTACAATCAAAAGTTCGCGACACCGTTTTTTAATGAGAAAATATTTTTATATCCCTTTTCGCTTAGCAATTCGGCTGCCTTTTTGCTTCTTAAGCCCGATTGGCAATAAATGATTACAGGAATACCTTTTTGAATTTTGCTCAGATTGTCCAGCAGATTCCCTAAAGGAATAAGTTCTCCGCCAATATTTTTCAACTCATGTTCATATTCTTCACGCACATCAATAAGCTGAAACTTTTCTTTTAAGTTAATCTTAGATTTTAATTCTTCAGAAGTAATTTCATTTGTTTGAATGCTACATACTGTTTCATAGTTAGAAAGCCCTTTGATTTTTTTATTTTCCGGATTGTCAGTAAACTCAAAAATTTGTACATTCATTGATAAGGCATCAAATGCCAGTAATTTTCCGCTTAATACCTCGCCAATGTTTGTAATCATTTTAATAACTTCATTGGCTTGCAGTGTTCCAATCATACCCGGCAAAATGCCCAACACGCCTATTTCAGAACAGTTAGGGACTTCACCAGGTGCGGGAGGCGAAGGGTAAAGGCAGCGATAAGTGGGACCGTTTTTATAATTAAAAACAGAAACCTGACCTTCAAATTTAAAAATAGAACCAAATACAAAAGGTTTGTTGAGTATAACGCAAGCATCATTCACTAAATAACGTGTTGGAAAATTATCGGTTCCATCAACAATAATATTGTATTTACTAATTATATCAAGTGCATTTTGTTGATTCAGATACGTAACATAAGAAGTAATTTTTATATACGGGTTTTGTCGTAATAATTTATCTTTTGCTGTTTCAGCTTTGTATTTTCCTATGTCATCCGTTGAGTAAAGTACTTGGCGCTGCAAATTACTTTCGTCGATTTTATCGTTGTCAACAATTCCAATTTCACCTAGGCCTGCAGCAGTGAGGTATTGCAATACAGGGCAGCCTAATCCGCCGGCGCCTATTACAAGTACTTTTGCCTGTTTTAATTTTTCTTGACCTTCAACTCCAATTTCTGAGAGAATAATGTGTCGATTATATCGCTTTAGTTCTTTGTCGGAAAACATAAATTATTGGTTCTATAACGGATAGTGTGTGTAATTAAATTTGATTTCACCTGTTTTTTGCATACTACAAATTTATTTTAATAGATTTACCTATACAAATCGTTATAGAACCATAAAAACAAGATGTTGTACTAACTCAATAATTTATAATCCTTGCTTAAACAGCTAAACATACAAAATTATGCTCTCCTTGATCAGTTGGAAATCAGCTTTTCGAATGAGCTTACTATTATTACCGGCGAAACAGGTGCCGGAAAGTCTATTTTATTAGGAGCTTTGTCGCTAATCGTTGGACAACGTGCCGATAGCGGAGCGCTGCAGGACAAAAACCGAAAGTGCATAGTAGAAGGGATATTTGCAATAAAAGGATACCGGCTTAGCGATTTTTTTAAGCAGAAAGAGATAGACTATTCTGATGAAACAATTATTCGCCGCGAAATAAATCCCGAAGGCAAGTCGCGTGCATTTATAAACGATACGCCTGTAACATTAACACTTCTAAAGGAACTCGGCGAACAGCTAATTGATATTCATTCGCAACATGAAACACTTACACTTAATAATTCTGCGTTTCAACTTGCGTTGGTAGATGTATATGCCGCTAATACAGCGTTTATCGAAGCCTATTCAAAAGATTACAAATTGTTTAAGCAACAGCAACAATTACTAAATGAGCTAACAGAGCGCGAAACACAATCGAAAAAAGACATTGACTATTTTCAGTTTCTGTTTAACGAACTGGATGAAATTAATTTGAAAGAAGGGTCGCAAGAGCTGTTTGAACAGGAATTACAAACTTTAACTAATGCCGAAGAAATAAAGATTAATCTTTCGAAAGCCTACAATGCACTTAACGGGGGCGAGAAAAATTTACTTTCGTCGCTTAGTGAAATAAAAACACTGTTAAGTAGTTTAGCTAAATACAATTCGTCAATTCTTATACTTGCCGAACGTATTGATAGTACGCTTATTGAACTGAAAGACATTTCCGGAGAAATAGATGCTGCCGAACAGAATACAAACTACGATTCGAAACGAATTGAAGAATTAAACCTGCAATTGGATTCTATTTACCGGTTACAAAACAAGCATCATGTAAAAAATATTTCCGAACTTATAAGTATACGTCAAGATCTTTTCCAAAAGCTGAACGCAATATCTTCATTGGAAGAAGAAATAAAAAAAGTAAAAATTAAACTGTCTGCTTTTGAAAAATCAATTCGACAACAGGCCGACCTACTTTCAAAAAAGAGAAAAGCAGCAATTCCCGAAATTGAGATAGAAATTATAAAAACTCTTTCTGCGCTTGGAATGCCCAATGCAATTTTAAAAATAGAACAAAGTCCTTTGCCTGACAACGCAATAAGCCCATCCGGATCGGATAAAATAAATTATT
>JADLGT010000195.1 GCA_020849195.1 Bacteroidia bacterium | reverse complement strand
GCAAAAACGTTGGTTACAAACTGATGAATAATTTCTCTTGCCTTTTCGTGAAGGTGTACCGAATCGCCAAAAGCCAGTCCCATAATAAAAGCGCCAAGTATGGCGTGAAGACCTATCTTTTCAGTGAATGCCGCTCCAAGAAAACAAAACCCTAAGCTGATAGATAACACGCCGCCGGGCCACGATAATTTATTTTGAATCCAAGGTAACCAGCGGTTAATAATTCTTTTTCCAATCAACAACATGAATAAACCAAATGCGAGCATACTAATAATTGTTGACGAAATGGAATGAGTCGTTTCCTGCTGCCCCATTAAACTTAAAATAAATGAAAACACCAACCATCCGATAAGATCGCTGAATATTGCCGCCGAAATGATTACCATTCCTACTTTAGTTTTAAACATATTTAAATCCATAAGTATGCGGGTAATAACGGGTAAAGCCGAAATGGCCATGGCTGTTCCAAAGAACAAAGCATAAATGTATATGTTGTCGGCAGTACATTCAAAAAAATTGGGGAAGCCCCAAACTGCAGCAAAGCCCAATACAAATGGAATAATCATACCAATAATACCGGTATAAATTGCGGCTTTACCTTGTTTTAGCATAATGTTAAGCTGAACCTCCATGCCTCCAACAAACAAAAGCATGATAACAGCAAGAGAAACAATTCCATCAAAAGCAATTTTTTCGGCGCCTATTCGCGGAAATAATGCTGTAAACATCTCCGGCCATACTTTGCCCAATACCGATGGGCCAAGTAAAACGCCTATCAGTATTTCTCCCATAACAACCGGAAATTTAAATTTCCGACCAAGCTCGGCCATAAAGCGCGACAATATCAACGACATGCCAATGGCGACGAGAAGTAATACTAAATCGGTATGTGTAAATTCAAACACTTTATAAACGCGAGTGGACAATTAATACATTACATGGTAAATCCTGCAACACATACTCCATGTCGTGTGTAAAAATTCTATCAACAAGACGAAGGTTGGCATCGGGCGAATTAATAACAAGAAGGTTAGCGTTTTTGGTGCGGGCATAATTACTGATAGCGTAGCCGGGGCGACCATTAACAATTTTTTCTTTGATTTTTATTTCGGGGTATTGTGAGCTGCCTTTCTCAATAATGGGTTGCAGCCGCGACTCCTGCTCTTCATTAATGTCTTTTTTTATTTTATTTGCTTCAGGTGCACTGCTGTTTTCGGCTATGGTCATGGCCAATGCAGGGTTGTGCACTTCGGTAACAATGGTGAGTTCGTTTGCACCAATTTTTGATGCAAGATAAAGCGAAGTGTTGATGGTGTGAATGGTTTTTGGATTGTCAACTCCGTTCACAATAATTTTTTTCACCTTGCGCGATTCCACTTTGGGTTCGGTTAGCAATAATACCGATGTTTTAGCTTTACGACTGATGGAACGTGCAACGGAACCAAGATAAAATTTAACTACACTTTCTTTTTGTAAGGCGCCAAGTATAAGTAAATCAACAATATTTAACTTGCATACATTTAGTATTGTTTCGACAGGATCGCCATCCATCCAAATTATTCGGCAGTTGTTTGCGTTTATACCCGAAGCACTCATTCCTTTTTCGAGCTGATCCTGCTTGTCGGCGGTTTTTTCGCCTACGTGAATGAGAATAAGAGAGGCGCCAAGGTAATTACTCATGCGCCCAGCCTCCGATAGCAATGCTTGAAAGCGTGGTGAAAAGGCTACTGCAACCGCAATGGTTTCTATTGGAAATGAAGGGCGCTTCTTCAGCTTATTGTAATCCATATTTGTAGTGTTTTTTTCAAAATCAAAGATACGATATATTGCAAAATGAAGCAGAACACCATCGTCATCCTAAATTGTTGAAAAAAAAAAGAATACTCCACTTCCCAAGATAGTTCATTCAGTATTTTTGGTTTTATATTTTGTAATTAAAACTCCTATTGAAAAAAATATTTTTTCATTTGCGCGAATGGCTGAAAGCAATTGTGTTCGCATTAGTTTTAGTACTTATTGTCAGACTCTTTCTATTTCAGGTTTTTACTGTTCCCACACCTTCAATGGAAAAAACTTTACTGCCGGGCGATTTTGTTTTTGTAAGCAAAGTTCATTACGGGGCGCGAATGCCAATTACTTTACTGTCGTTTCCATTCGTTCAGCAAACACTCCCGTTTACACAGGCCTGTAAATCGTACCTCGACCGGATACAGTTTCCCTATTGGCGTATGCCCGGATTCTCTGAAATAAAACGTAACGATGTGGTTGTTTTTAATTATCCGAACGAAGACGAAATTCCTATCGACCATCGCTCTTATTTTGTTAAACGTTGTGTAGCCCTGCCGGGCGATAAATTGGAAATTAAACAAGGTTTGCTGTATGTAAATGATACTGCAGAAACAAGGTCGGATAAAATCCAATTCAACTATCATGTTAAAGCAGGTACTACGGGTATAAATCAAAATCTACTCGATTCGTTGGACATTACCGAAGGAGGTAGAATTTCAAAGGGCGGCGATTACTCTTTCAGCCTCACTCCACAAAAAGCGGAGGCATTAAAAAAATTACCCGGCATTAAAATGGTAAAAATATTTTGCGAAAAGCAAGGCAGCTTTGCCGAATATATTTTTCCGAATGACGACAATATAAAATGGAACGAGGATTGGTTTGGCCCGCTTCGGGTACCGAAAAAAAACGATAGCGTGCAAACCGATGCCGTACATTTACCTTTATACAAACGTATTATTGAAGTACATGAACACAATAAACTCGAAGTGCGTAACGATTCTGTTTTTATTAACGACAAGTACAGTCGCTATTATTTGATTAAAATGAATTATTATTTTATGATGGGCGATAACCGCCACAACTCAGCCGACTCACGCTTTTGGGGCTTTGTGCCCGAAAACCATATTGTTGGCAAAGCAATGTATGTTTTACTTTCGTTGAACAAAGGAAATTCCGGATTAAGCCGATGGAACAGATGGTT
>JADLGT010000194.1 GCA_020849195.1 Bacteroidia bacterium | reverse complement strand
TGTAAGCTTAGAATTTAGCTCTGATTTTACGTTTCTTGTTCTTCTTGCCGAACAAACCGGGGTATCTCGAACGGTAGAAAGAGCTCTTTCCGCGTATTACATAACTGTAAGTTAAGCTAACGGTAAACCATGTGTCTTTCCCCTTAGGGTCACCTCTTAAACCGGTTGGCAGATAGTTATAACTTAATAAATCGTTAATTTTAGGATTATTGGATCCTGCAAGTTCTTGACTGCGATTGGCCATTGCTACTGCAGTAGGCGACGGAAGTGTTTTAGGGTCAACATAACGAGTGCTGACATCATCCAAGTAATCAGTAAAGGTTTTTCTCCAACACACTTCAAAACCGATACGATTTTTTCGGTTAATTGTGAAGTAGGAACCTAAGCCCAATGGAATTGCAGCTCCCCATAAACTATATGGTACACCTTCAGTCTGAAGAGGCTGTAAATTCACCCATGAACCATTGTAATTGCCTTGCGGATTATGATGGAAGAAGCTAATGCCACCAAATAAATATGCTTTGTAATCAACGCTTAATTGAAATGTTTGAACAACGCCCGGATAATCGAAAAAGTAAACCTGAGTGGTTAGTTGCATTTCAATTATATTGTTTCTGAAATTCAGATTCCTGCATTTTCTTGGAAGATAAGTTGAGTTTTTATCATCTCCGCTCACAAGCGAATAGGATAAACTACCCTGAAAAGATAAAAGAGAATTGAGTTTGTAGCGAGCAAAGCCCCCAAGTCCAACTCTAGTAGAAGGAGGGTTTAAATCTCCAATGAATTTTTTTGCGGGGGTATCTTTACCTCCCACATCGCCCAAGAAACTGGCGGCACCAACACTACCGCCAAAATCCCAAACGTATTGAGAAAATGATGAAAACGGCAAAGTGATTAGCAATGTTTTTAGTAGTAATCTTTTGTACATGAAGCAAATGTATAAAAAAAACACAATACAACAATAATTTCCATTAAGAATCATATTTTCGTACCTAAATTTCAATAGGTAAGGCAAATAACCGGTGAGTAATAAGGTCGAAAAATTATTAGAAATTGAATACCCGCTTATACAAGGCGGTATGGTATGGTGTAGCGGTTGGAGATTGGCGTCGGCCGTAAGCAATGCCGGAGGTTTGGGTTTAATTGGCAGCGCTTCAATGTACCCCGATGTATTAAAAGAACATATACAGAAATGCAAAAGGGCTACAAACAAACCTTTTGGCGTAAATATTCCTTTGCTTTATGCCGATATTGAAAAGCATATAAATATTATTTTAGAAGAAAAAGTAAAGGTTGTTTTTACCTCGGCCGGCAACCCTAAAACATGGACAACTTTATTAAAACAAAATGGTGTTAAAGTTGTTCACGTAATTGCAAATACAAAATTTGCATTAAAAGCGATAGAAGCCGGCGTTGATGCGATAGTTGCCGAAGGATTTGAAGCCGGTGGGCACAATGGTCGCGAGGAAACAACTACCATGTGCCTTATTCCTCAGGTAAAAGAAATATGCAAAGTTCCGCTTATTGCAGCCGGTGGAATAGCTACCGGAAGAACCATGTTGGCGGCTATGGCCTTGGGAGCCGATGGAGTGCAGATAGGTACTCGCTTTGTTGCATCGGAAGAGTCGTCGGCACATATAAATTTTAAAAATGCTGTTGTTGCCGCCCGCGAAGGAGACACACAGCTTACGCTCAAACAACTAGTGCCTGTGCGATTGATGAAAAATAAATTTTACAATGACCTTTTTGTGGCAGAGCAAGGTGGCGCTTCTGTAGATGAGTTACAAAAACTATTAGGAAGAGCGAGAGCAAAAAAAGGAATGTTTGAAGGTGATATGGATGAAGGAGAATTAGAAATAGGACAAACATCAGCCCTCGTGAAAGCAATAAAACCTGCTGCCGAAATAATAAAAGAAATTATGAATGAATACGAACAAGCTAAAGCCGAACTTTGTTCCTGAAAAATATACGTATGATAAAATTTGAAAAATTTACTCTCGACAACGGACTAAGAGTAATTGTACACACCGACAAAGCTACACCAATGGTATGTATGAATATTTTGTACGATGTTGGCGCTCGCGATGAAGACCCTAATCAAACCGGATTTGCTCATTTGTTTGAACACCTTATGTTCGGCGGATCGGTAAATATTCCGAGTTACGATACGCCGCTGCAAAGGGTAGGAGGGGAGAATAACGCTTTTACCACAAACGATATTACGAACTATTACCTTACAGTTCCTTCCAACAATTTAGAAACAGCTTTTTGGCTCGAGTCCGACCGTATGTTGAGCCTTGCTTTTTCCGAAAAAAGTCTCGAAGTGCAGCGTAGTGTTGTAATTGAAGAATTTAGACAGCGCTATCTCAATCAGCCTTATGGCGATGTGTGGCTGCTGCTGAAGCCGCTTGCCTATAAAGTTCATCCTTACAGGTGGGCAACAATAGGCAAAGAAATCGGCCATATTGAAAATGCAAAAATGGAATCGGTGAAAGATTTTTTTTACAAACACTATAAGCCAAATAATGCGGTAATGGTTTTAACCGGAGATGTAACTGCCGAACAAGTGAAACCGCTTGCCGAAAAATGGTTTGGTCCCATACCTTCGGGAGTAATTAAGAAACGAAATTTGCCGGTCGAACCGAAGCAAAACGAACAACGTAGGCTTACCGTGGAACGCGATGTTCCGGCCAATGCACTGTATAAAGTCTATCACATGTGTTCAAGGTACGATAAAGAATACCATACGGTTGATTTGATTTCGGACATACTTTCTCGCGGTAACTCTTCGCGCTTTCATAACGAACTCATAAAAAAACAAAAACTTTTTTCTGATGTAAACGCATACGTTTCGGGCGATCTTGATAAAGGTTTATTTGTTGTTTCGGGCAGACTTCTCGATGGAGTAAAAAGTGATGACGCCGAAAAGGCAATTGACAATGAACTCGAAAAAATAATTTCACAAGCAGTTAATGAAAGTGAATTAGTGAAGGTTAAAAATAAAATGGAATCATCGCTTGTGTTTGCCGAAATGGACATTATGAATAAAGCGGTGAATTTGGCAATATCAGAGATGATGGGCGATGCCGAGCTGATTAATCATGAAGTAGAAAAATACAATGCAGTAACACCTTCCATGATTACAGAACAAGCCTCTCAACTATTTACTCAACAAAACTCATCGGTATTAAATTATTTAGCGAAAAAATAAACGTATGGTAAACACAATCGATAGAAAAACAGCGCCAATTTCTAATGCACTCGAAAAGATAACTATTGCACATGCCCAATTACATACGCTCGACAATGGAATTAATGTGGGCATTATTAGCTCCGGCACTCAGGATATTATTAAAGTTGAATTTATTTTTAATGCAGGAGTGTGGCATCAAACTATTTCATTACAAGCTACGTGCTGCAACGCAATGCTGGATGAAGGAACAAAATCCAAAAAAGCATCCGAAATTGCAGATGCTGTTGATTACTACGGAGCTTTTATAGAAATGGAAGCTAATCAGGATTGGGCTACTGTTACTTTGTATTCATTAACTAAACACCTCGAAAAAGTTCTTCCTGTATTGGAAGATGTATTAAAAAATTCTGTATTTCCGGAGGAGGAGTTGGATATATTGCTCCAAAATAAACAACAGTCGTTTTTTGTAGATGAACAGAAAGTAGCTCATGTGGCACGCACACGATTTAATGCCATTATTTTCGGAAAAGAAAGCCCGTACACCTATAAGTTGAAACAGGATGATTTTAATTTACTGAAGAGAAATCACCTGATCGATTTTTACAATACACATTACAAATCCAACAATTGCAAAATTTTGTTGTCGGGGAAAGTTAACGATGCGGCCATTAATTTGATCAATAAGTATTTTGGAGGAAAAGATTGGGGAGGAAATTCTAAACTACCAATTCAAACGACAGGAGTAAGCAAGCCGGACTTACAAAAAAAGCATTTGATAGAGCGGACCGATGCGCTACAATCGGCCATACGTATAGGGCGTGTTTTATTTAACAAACTACACCCCGACTATCATGCCATGAAAATTTTAAATACCGTACTTGGAGGTTATTTCGGATCGCGTTTAATGGCAAACATAAGAGAAGATAAAGGATACACCTATGGAATAGGATCAAGAATTATTTCACTTAAAAACGAAGGTTATTTTTTCATTTCAACTGAAGTAGGAGTAGATGTGTGCAAAGCAGCCATCAAAGAAATTTATACTGAAGTAAATCAACTTCAAAACAATCTTATTCCTCAAAGCGAACTCGAACTTGTAAAAAATTATATGTTGGGCGATTTCGTTCGCTCTATTGACGGACCATTTGCACTTGCCGATAAATTCAAAAAAATTATGC
>JADLGT010000193.1 GCA_020849195.1 Bacteroidia bacterium | reverse complement strand
TTACACCATCAATCAATTGAGCAGATATTTGTTTGGTGCTTCTGAACACACTCAGGCGAGGAGCATTCGCATCGCCAAAAACTACTTTTCGTATTCTCTTTTTTATCCCGTTTCTTCTGAAATCTTTTGATACTGACATTGTGTTATTTTTTTCTTAATTATTATGCTTTACCGGCAGCTTTACCGGCTTTTCTTCTCAATACTTCATCAGAGTACTTAATCCCTTTTCCTTTGTATGGTTCTGGTTTGCGCAACGAACGTATTTTTGATGCTACCAAACCGATGAGTTCTTTATCGGCACTTTCGAGTGTGATGGTAGGGTTCTTTCCTTTTTCTGTTACTGTAAGCAGCTTTATTTCTTTGGGCAACTCAAATGCCACGTTGTGCGAAAAGCCAAGTGTAAGTTCAAGCATTTGTCCTTTGTGTGCAGCACGATAACCCACACCTACCAACTCCTGATTAGTTTTATAACCTACCGAAACACCATGAATCATATTTGCAATAAGCGCACGATACAGACCATGCAGGGCTTTATGACGCTTCTGATCGGTTGCTCTCGAAAGAACAACTTTGCTTTCTTCCACCTTTACAGCGATAGCAGTGTCAACAGATTTATTGAGTTCGCCCTTTGGACCTTTTACAGTTACTATATTTTTATCCGACACTTTTAACTCAACCCCTTTGGGAAGTGTTATCGGAAGTTTACCTATACGTGACATTTTATTACGTTTTCTGTTTTAAAAATAATTAATGAACAAAGCACAACACTTCACCACCTACATTTTCTTTTTTTGCTTGTTTATCAGTCATCACTCCTTTGGAAGTGGAAAGAATAGCAACACCTAAACCGTTTAATACCCGTGGCATGGTACGTATGTTGGCGTAATTACGACCACCCGGAGTACTCACACGCTTCAACATTTTTATTGCAGGTTGTTTATTCGGGTTATACTTTAAAGCAATTTTAATAATGCCTTGTTTATTGCTGCTATCCTCAAATTTATAGCTGAGAATATAGCCCTGCTCAAATAATATTTTAGTAATATCTTTTTTAATATTAGATGCAGGAATTTCAACCACGCGGTGTTGAGCCTTCATGGCATTCCTGATTTTTGTTAAGTAGTTTGCAATTGCGTCCATTTCATTTATTTTATATGTTACCCTATATCGTTTAGGGCAATTATACATTTACTGTTTACCAACTAGCCCGTGTTATACCGGGTATTTTTCCGAACAAAGCCATTTCACGGAAAGTGTTACGCGATACACCAAACTGGCGTATATAACCACGCGAGCGACCTGTTAATTTACAACGATTGCGAGTACGAATGGGCGATGAATTACGAGGAAGCTTTTGAAGTTTCGCCGAGGCATCAGGGTCGCCGGCCAGCAATGCTGCTTTTAATTCAGCGCGTTTAGCTGCATACCTTTTTATCATTCGTTCTCTTTTGACCTCTCGGGCCTTCATTGATTCTTTTGCCATGCTTTTTATTTTTTATTCTGATTTTTGAACGGTAACCCATATTCACTTAATAAGGCTAAAGCTTCTTCATCGCTTTCGGTTGATGTAACAAAGGTTATATCCATACCTTGTATTTTATTTACTTTATCAATGTCAATTTCCGGAAAAATGATTTGTTCCGTTATGCCCAAAGTATAATTTCCATGCCCATCGAAACTTTTATCATTTATTCCTTTGAAGTCGCGGATGCGCGGCAATGAAGCCGAAATTAAGCGATCAAGAAACTCGTACATTTTATCTCCACGCAATGTTACACGAACGCCAATGGGAACCCCTTTACGCAGCTTAAAATTTGCTATATCTTTTTTAGAATAGGTAGCAACGGCTTTCTGTCCTGAAATAATACTCATTTCTTTAACAGCTCCTTCAATGATCTTTTTGTCTGATACGGCATCGCCTACACCTTGGTTGATGCATATTTTAACAAGCTTGGGTACCTGCATCGACGAAGAAAAATCAAATTTCTTTTGAAGAGCCGGTACAACTTGTGATTTATACTTGTCTTTTAGTCTAGGTGAATATTTTGTTGTTGCCATTATTTAATTACCTCCCCTGATTTTTTTGAAATACGTACTAATTTATTTGTCGATTCATCACGCTTACGACCAATTCGAGTGGGTGTTCCATTAGCAGGTTCAATCAACATTAAATTTGAAATATGAATTGCGGCCTCCTGTTCAACAATACCACCGTTTGTGTTTTTAGCATTTGGCTTGGTGTGTTTCGATATCTTGTTCAGCCCTTCAACAATGGCTCTGTTCGCATGAACGTCAACTGTTAAAACTTTTCCTTCAGAACCTTTTGAATTACCTGCCAAAATTTTTACAAGGTCTCCTTTTTTGATATGTAGTTTCTTACTCATTTTTTGTTTTTTGTATGATTATAGTACTTCCGGTGCCAATGATACAATTTTCATGTATTGTTTATCTCTTAACTCGCGGGCAACCGGACCAAAGATACGTGTGCCTCGCAATTCATCCT
>JADLGT010000192.1 GCA_020849195.1 Bacteroidia bacterium | reverse complement strand
TGATTTTTATCCTGATTGAATTTAATATTCGTTCAGAACCATCAGGTAACAATGATTTTATGTTTTGAAATTGGAACTCGTCCCCACTTTTGGCTTTATTAAATACCTCCTTTATTTCATTTGTGAAAAGGTTATTATTGGATTTTAATACATTCTTTTGTTTATTAACACCTACTTTAAGTTCAAATGAAACAATCTTAGCTTGCAGGTCAAAGTCAGCCCAATTAAATTTGCATACAACCCCATGGGCTGCAGCTAACTCACTCTTTTGAATTTTGGATGAGTCTGAAATTCCTGCCACATAAGCAATTGGGGTTGGTAATTTTAAAACTCTAAATCCGTATTCTCCATAGTAGATAGTGTCTTTTTTTAGAACTGAATAAATAAAGATCGTCAATTGACCATTTTCTTTGGGTGTTATCAAATACTTTCCGTTTGCTCCGGACACGGTACCTAAACTAACCTTTATATATATTGCCTCAGAAGGAACATTAGGAATCGCTATTGCTATTGGATTTTCTATTCCATTGTAAACAACATTAAAGTTTGTAGTTGAAACCACTGGTTGGTTAGGTCTAATTATATTCAAATTTTTTTCCGCCTGTGATTGACCAAAACAATTAATCACTTCCCAAAGGGATAATATTATAATATACCTGCAAATATTTCTCCGTTTTTTCATGGAGTCCGTTTTTAAAAATTTAAACTATTTTCATTCTTCTTCATTTTCACTTTGTGCTGGCGCAGAACCTCCATTATTTTGAAGTGCCCCCCGCTGCCGCGCGAATCCCTTCGCGTGGTTTTGAAAACAAAATTTACAAAAAATCCTTCAGTATTATATAAATTATAGCTAGGGATCACAAACTAAATTAATGTTTTATTTGTTACGCCTGCCTGCGGTAAAATAATTCCTCTCTGCTAATGAAATTTAAAACACGCACGGATACCTTACGCACATGTCAATGTAACCATTTCCGAGCGAACGGGTTTAAAAATCAGAGAGTTCGAATATTTTCTTTTGAACAGCATAAATAAGACTGATTGTCTTTTTATCCGCAGTATCTCTTTTAACACTCAGTTGTATAGGATCCAATATTTTTTTACTGCCATCCGGTGCAATACAAATAATATTGTGAAAGTAAATATCATTGTACTTTGGCTGAAAATTAACCACCTTCAGCTTCATCTCACCTGAAAGAATACAGGTGTCGGATTTAAATAGTATCGGAACCCTTTTGCTCTTATCCTTATTATACCTATCGGTATCTTCAGTAAAATACATATCAAATGATCTTACCTTCAGATTCATTTTATAATATTGAGAAAAGGCGTATAAGTGGCAGCCCCTCATTTTCAAAACTTTTGATGCGGAGTCGAGTTTAATCCCGCAAAAAAATAGTGTTGGTGTCTTTATTTTATACTGCTTTGTATAGAGCAATTTTCTGCTTTTATCTGTTTGTTGATATACAGAAACAGCCGCCATTCCTGGACTTCCAAATCGCAACACATAGGTGTCGCCATCACTTGATGCTATACGACCACCTTCTACAATCAATTTTACATTTTTATTTCTGCCCTTTACTTTAACACGGACTATATTCTCCTTTTCAAGCCAAAAAACAGAATCTTCATAAAAAACAGAACATTTAGCCAAAGGTGAGCGCACCTTAAAAACAACTGAATTGCCGGAAGTCCGATCTTGTCCGAGACAAACAGTTGTAATACATACTAAAACGATCAGGGCTTGTATCTTCATCCGTTCACATCTTTAGTAATTGCTTTAAATCTTCCGGCGTCTTCACATCATTTGCAATTTCCATTTTAAATTCAATATAGTTTTTATTTTCATCAATTAAATTCAAGTCTTTTTTATTTATATATACCACTTTTTCATCATACGTAACCCCCATGATTTTATCAACACATTGATGATTAAACGGAAATTTTTCAAAACTATTTTTTCCCACCGGGTAAACCATATTCTTATTATCCACCATTAAATATGCTGTCTTCAGGAACAAGGCATTTCCATTTTTATCAGTAAATGAAGCTTTGAAAGTAGATGGACTCCCATCGAGTCTTAATTTATTTAAAGAAAAGTAAGGGATGGGCCTGTCGCAATTCCATAAACCCATGTTACTTATTTGAAAGGTTCTGTAAACCAACATATCTGCAGATGCTCCCATATAATTTCCGTTTATAAAATTATTGAAACGATCATTCAAACTGGATTTTTTCGCAATACCCGCATAAAATGAGCTTAGCCGGTATAATGAATCCCCCTGTGTGCGTTCGGTTGCTTTACGTTTTGCAAGCATATTCGCATACGATGCTATCCGGTTCTCATACTCCTTCATTGCTTGCTCGTAATATTTACCTTCAACAACAGGGGTTACAACAAAACTATGCGATTCTTTAGATGAGTTAAAAGTTACAATGTAATGTTCATTATCGGGGTGCTTTCTTATATACACATCTTCCCAAAGCTTATTTGCTAATGAAGGATCGTAACTTTGATCAGTTTCGGACGGCTCAAATTTTACCCCGTCATAGGCGGACAACTCCGGAAATTCCTCTTTGTTATAGTCGATACTAAAACTCTTCGCATTTGTTGCAGCCAATTTAGGCTTACGGGGTTTTTTGAGTTCATCATTAAAACCATAAGTGAAATCATGTTCTGTATTTAAGCTTATGGTATCAAATATGGGTTGGCATGTTCCGTTTTTGTGCGTATTCTCGGAAATATAATTCCATTTTTTATGAGCGGTATCCAGGTAGTAAACATTATAATCATCGCTGTTGGTATGCGACACCAGGTGTGCCATTATAGTTTTTCCGGGTTTTAAGCGCAATGGTTTATTATCCTGATAAGCTAATGCTTCCAGCATGCCGGCGGATTCGAACTGGTAAATGGTTCCGGCGGAATCATAGTCCATCGGAATTCCACTCAACATAATATCAATAGGATCATGGAATTCCCTATAACGTAATTCAACTTCTCCTTTTACATCATTACCATCGGAATCAACAAATGAATTTGCCGGAATTTCAACAATAGAACCTGTTTTGTAAACAATAGCGGTATCTCTTTCTGTATTCAATACAAATTTATCAGCAACAATATCCAAAGCCCTAACCGGCGGATCTATAAATGGTTTTACAGATGAAACATCTGCTGATGCGGCACTATTGTAAATCAGGTAAGCCGAAACAGCTACCACGGATGCAGAAGCACTTATCAGCGAATATAATTTCACTCCCTTTGCGAACCAACCCGCCTTAGCAGCGTAACCCGACATGAATTTATTGAAATCCATATGCTGCGTTATCTCCTGTTCGGAAAGTTTTTCGCGGTTTGTATTTATCTTATACTTGCCCATGTTAAATATTTTTAAGTTTCATTTTTAATTTTTCCAATATCCTGTATGTCCTCATTTTACAAGCGCTTTCACTCATTCCGGTTATCTCAGCTATTTCCTTAAAGGGTCGGTTTTCAAAAAATCGCATGTCAATTAATTCAAGTTCATCTTCCTCCAATTCATCCAATGCTTGAAACAAGCCCTTGTCGATATTTGCGGCAGAACTTTCGTCCACTTCCTGTTTTAAATTATCCATCGCTTTTTCATCAATATTGATTGTACGCTGTGCTTTATTTTTCCTGAACCACTGATTAAGTTCATTACCGGCGATTCGGAATAACCAGGCACCAAAAGGAACAGCCTGAGCTTTAAATTTTGAAATATTGTTAAGGGCCGAATAAAATACCTGGGCCGTTATTTCGTAAGCCAAGTCCTTACTATCCACACGCTGGTAAACATATCCTACTATACGGGTGTAATATGCTTTATAAAGAGGTTCGAATTTTTGCGGATCCATTTGTGCCGCTTTAACCTGCTCCAGTTCAGTATCAATCTGCTCAACAGTAAGGTGATATTTGGGCTGATCGGTCATATTTATCAAAGCTATCATTTTGCCTCCTTTTAACACCATAATGCGAAGGAGCAGAAAAAGTCACAATTTGATAATGGAAAAATGCTCTTTTAATAATAACGAGCAGCGTTACTGTTCAGTTAACAAACAAATTTAATAGGTTTTCCTTCTAATGTTTGCGTCAATGCGTTCCAAATATTTTGGTTT
>JADLGT010000191.1 GCA_020849195.1 Bacteroidia bacterium | reverse complement strand
CTTTATTACTGCTCGATGATATTTACGATAAATTAGACGAAAAACGAGTTAAGCAATTGATGAATCTTGTGAGCAGTAATCATTTCGGACAGGTTTTTATTACCGACACTCATGCCGATCGCATACCTGCAATTTTTGATGGTGATGTAAAAATTTATTATAAACAGTTTGATATAAAAAACGGAGGAGTTAAAATTAAACACCTGATTGAAGAAGTAAAGTAGAGGAAGATATTTATTTTAATTTGTAAAAAACTAAATGAACAACGAGCGTAACATAAAACAGGCAATTGACGAAATGCTGAAGTCGTATAGGCTTGATTCGAAGTTGTTAGAAGTAAAATTGGTAAACTCTTGGGAAAAAGTTATGGGCGCAATGGTTTCCAAACATACTACCGAAATTTTTATAAGCAACCGCAATTTATTTGTCAGGCTCGATTCTGCTGCACTCAGGCAGGAGCTATCGTACAGCAAAGAAAAAATTGTCAAATTGATGAATGATGAAGCAGGCGGCTCGGTAATTGACCAGGTTATACTTCAATAACTAAGAATCTGTTTAACTGTTTTTCTTGATGTACTTGTAAACATGAATAGCGTACAACCATGTTCCAACAATAAAAATATAAGATGATAAAATTGATAGAATGTCCGCGTGATGCAATGCAAGGAATAAAACAATTTATTCCAACACAGAAGAAGGTCGATTATATTAATTCGTTATTAAAAGTTGGATTTGACACAATAGATTTCGGAAGTTTTGTATCTGCTAAAGCTATTCCTCAGTTGAGCGATACGGCAGAAGTTTTGAAACAACTAAATCTTACATCAACACAAACAAAACTTTTGGCAATTATTGCTAACGTAAGAGGAGCCGAAGATGCTGTTTCATTCGACGAGATTAGCTATTTGGGTTTTCCCTTCTCAATTTCTGAAACATTTCAACGCCGAAATACCAATTCATCTATTGATGAATCGTTGAAGAGAGTGGAGGCTATACAATCGTTATGCATAAAAAATAAAAAAAAATTAGTTGTATATATTTCGATGGCCTTTGGTAACCCTTATGGAGATGAGTGGAGCAGCGATGTGGTTATAAAATGGACTCAACAGCTCTGTTCAATGGGTATTGAAACAATAGCCCTTGCCGACACGATTGGTGTTTCTAATCCCGAAAATATTGCCTACCTGTTTTCAAATCTTATTCCGGAATTTCCTTCGGTTGAAATAGGCGCCCATCTTCATTCGCGCCCCGATAAGTGGGAGGAAAAAGTTAAAGCCGCATACAACAGTGGCTGCCGCAGGTTCGATTCGGCTATAAAAGGCTACGGTGGTTGCCCAATGGCCGAAGACAAATTGGTTGGAAATATGCCTACCGAAAACTTAGTGAATTTTTTTTACGGAAAGGAAGATACGGGAATTAATGAAAACGCGTTTCATGCGTCGCTAACTTTTTCTTCACAAATTTTTCCGGCTTAACTCTACGCCTTTTCCCTTTTCGTTTTTTTCTCCTTTTGTGGATTTCTGAATACAACATGATTGTCAAAAACATCAAGAAGTATTTCGGTATCTTTTACAATTTTTCCACCCAGCAATTGTTTAGATAATTCATTAAGAATATACTTTTGAATTACACGTTTTACCGGGCGGGCACCAAACTGAGGGTCGTAGCCGGCATTGGCAATCCATTCGAGCGCATATTCGGTTGCGTTTAATTTAATATTGTTTTCAAGCAACATTTTTTGAATGCCTTCGAATTGTAGTTCCACAATATTACGTACATCTTTAGGAGACAATGGAGCAAACATTATTATTTCATCAATACGATTTAAAAACTCGGGTCGAATCGTATTTTTTAATAGTTCAAATACTTCCGTTTTGTTCTTCTCCATAATTTCACCTCTGTTCTTTTCATTTATTTTTTCGGAATTTGCCTGAATGATAGACGAACCAAGATTGGAAGTCATAATAATAATGGTGTTTTTAAAATTTACAAGGCGACCTTTATTGTCGGTCAAGCGTCCATCGTCAAGCACTTGTAAAAGAATATTGAACACGTCGGGATGTGCTTTTTCAATTTCATCAAGCAAAACCACCGAGTAAGGCCGGCGACGAACCGCTTCGGTTAATTGGCCTCCTTCGTCGTAACCTACGTAGCCCGGAGGTGCGCCCACAAGGCGGCTCACGGCATGGCGTTCCTGGTATTCGCTCATGTCAATACGCGTCATTGCATTTTCGTTATTAAATAAAAATTCAGAAAGTGCTTTGGCTAACTCTGTTTTTCCCACACCTGTTGTTCCAAGAAATATAAATGAGCCAATAGGTCGCTTGCTATCTTGTAAACCTGCGCGGCTGCGGCGTACAGCGTCGGCAATAGCACTGATGGCTTCATCTTGTCCAATAACGCGTTTATGTAAATCATCTTCAAGTTGAAGTAATTTTTCGCGTTCGCTTTGAAGCATACGGCTAACCGGTATGCCTGTCCAACGGGCAACAACACCGGCTATATCTTCGCTGTCCACCTCTTCCTTTACTAATTGAGAACCTTTGGTTTTCATTTCATCCAGCTTAGCCTGATACTCCCCTAATTTTTTTTCTGCCTCTTTTATTTTTCCATATCGTATTTCGGCTACCTTTCCGTAGTCTCCCGAACGCTCTGCTTGTTCGGCTTCAAATTTTAATTGTTCAACCTGTGCTTTAATTTTTTGAATGCCGTCAATCACATCCTTTTCCGATTGCCATTGTGCGCGCAGGTCAGAACGTTTATCGCTAAGTTCAGCAATTTCTTTAGTAAGCTCTTCGAGTTTGCTTTTGTCGTTTTCGCGTTTAATCGCTTCGCGCTCAATTTCGAGTTGACGTATTTTACGTTCGGTTTCGTCTAATTCAACAGGCATCGAATTAATTTCCATCCGAAGTTTGGAGGCGGCTTCATCAATAAGGTCGATGGCTTTGTCGGGAAGAAAACGGTCGTTAATATAACGCTGCGATAATTCAACAGCCGATATAATGGCCTCGTCTTTAATTCGCACCTTGTGGTGAGCCTCATATTTTTCTTTAATACCTCTAAGTATGGATATAGCATCTTCTGCCGAAGGCTCATCTACCATTACTTTTTGAAAGCGGCGCTCAAGCGCTTTGTCTTTTTCAAAATATTTTTGAAACTCGTTTAGTGTGGTTGCTCCAATGGCTCTTAAGTCGCCACGCGCAAGTGCGGGTTTTAAAATATTGGCAGCATCCATAGCGCCTTCTCCTCCTCCTGCACCAACCAAAGTATGTATTTCATCAACAAACAACACTATTTCGCCATCGCTGCCAATAACTTCTTTAATAACGGATTTTAGACGTTCTTCAAATTCACCTTTATATTTTGCGCCGGCAATTAATGCACCCATGTCGAGCGAATAGATGCGTTTGCTTTTTAAGTTTTCAGGAACATCGCCGTTTATAATTCGGTGTGCCAAACCTTCGGCAATAGCTGTTTTGCCCACTCCGGGTTCGCCCACAAGTATCGGATTGTTTTTTGTTCTTCGCGAAAGTATTTGCAGCACCCTGCGAATTTCTTCGTCGCGACCAATAACAGGATCTAATTTTCCTGTTTGCGCTCGCTCGTTAAGGTTAATGGCATATTTATTCAATGCGTTATAGCTATCTTCGGCGCTGCTGCTGGTTACTTTCGATCCTTTGCGTAAATCACCAATAACGGCTTTCATATCTTTTTCTGTTATGCCGTTATCTTTTAATAGCTGGGCAATGTTATCTTTTCCCAAAAGCAGCCCAAGTAAAAGATGTTCGATGGAAACATATTCATCTCCAAATTCTTTAAGTAGCGAATTGGCTTTTGTTAATGCTGCGTTGGCAGCGCCAGATAAATAAATATTT
>JADLGT010000190.1 GCA_020849195.1 Bacteroidia bacterium | reverse complement strand
CGGCAGCGGCAGTATTGGCTTCGTTCAAAAGGTCTTTGCCGGCATTTGGGTTTTGACCGGCAGTTCCGTTTGGAGAATTTGCATTGGTCAACTGCCCTGCCTCTTCGTTTACTAATTTCCCATCTGCACCAAAACGCTTACGTTTTATTTGGCGTTGATTTTCGGCAATGTAAAAAGACACAAACATGGTTTCAACACCTTTGTTTAAAACTACTTCAATATCATTTTGCAAAACTCTGAAATGTGAACCGAGTATTTTTTCATCCATTGTTAAAACATAATTTCCGTAAGGCAAATAAAACATAAAGCTGCCTTCTTTATCGGTTAATGTTGTAGAAGATTTTTTTCCGTTCGAACTAACAGAAATTCGTATTCCTGACAAGTCGAGCGCGGTTAAGGCATCCGGCGATAGCTTTTCCCGATCTAAATAAATCTTGCCAACCAACTTAACACCTTTAACAAAGGGCACAGGGGTTGGGTTAAAAATATAAACACTTTTTTTCCGCACCTTGCTTGTGTCTTCCGCAGCTACTTTTATTTTTTCGGGTACATTCGGGAAAAAACCTTTCAGATCTTCGAGAGAAAATGCCTGCCATGTATATTCTCCTTCCGGAACATTTTTCAATTGTGCCTCGCCTCTGTCATTAGTAAGCACTTCCATGCCGTTTACATTAACCACCACGTTTTCCAAGCGGGCTTCATCCACATCAAACTTGCCATTACCATTAATATCAATAAATGCAATAAAGTTAAGCGTTGGATAACGGCGCTTAATAAAAGGAATTGGAACTCCAAAAGTTTTACGCACGCTTAGCATGAGCATATAATACCTCGATATAATTCGTTTATCGGCCACATCGTTGGAATTGGTGGGTGTAATTGCCTGATAAGGATTATATACTTGTGTAAGCGATTTTGAGTTTGAATAATAATATCCGCCGGTAATACTTATTCTCCATCCGTTATTCGAATAATATTCAAGTGTAGGCGTAAATCCGGCACTATGCCTATCAAGGCGAGGCATTAGGTTATATGTAAAATAATTATTGAAAATAAAATGTCGGTTTACAAATTGATATTGATGGTTAAACGTGAGAGATAAGTTCTGTGTATATAGTGCGGATGTAGTAGTGTTAATGAACATTCCGTTTGCAATACCATTTACATACCTTAAGTTAAGCGAATACACCCTGTATCTCACCATAGAAAACAGGTTTATAAAAAATTTATCGGGCGCATTGGGTACTGTTACTAATTTGTTGTAACCAAACTGAGAAGTAAAGCCATAAATAAAATTAGACTCCATTTCACCATAATTATAATTAAACGAAATACCTCTCGAATGTGAAGTGAAGCGATAAAAATCTTCGTTCGCTATGTTGTAGAAAAAGGCTGTACCAATTGTCGAATGTAAATCTAAAGAGCGTGCCACGCCAAGCGAGTTATTGTATGTTTTGAGCTCAGAAAAATTAGTAGTTACCGGATACTGATAGATGCCGCGTTGATTAAACAAGTTAAGTAACCTGAACGACCATCTGCTGTTTTTCATTTTATAACTGGATGAATGATTAAGCGTATAACGCTCGCCAAGACTGTAATAAGTATAGGCAGAGGAATAATAGCCTACGTGTATATTGGTTTGCAGGAGCGATTTAAAAAACATACCGGTATAACCGCCATTTATAGCATAGCCTGATTTGTTTGTTCCAATGGCATTGTTACGCGATAGAGTTAATCCGCCACTTATTGTTTGATGTGGTGTAATTGAAAAGCCGGCTGTTCCGGAAAGATAGTCTGAAGTTATGCTCGGAGCAGTGTAGGTTTGAATATGGGTATATGAGGCCCCGGCGTTAAGCCGTGGAGTTGTGTAATTATAATTAGCGCCGGTTCCATAATACGTAAGTGAATTTAGAAAGCCGGGATTTACCACAAAAAATGCACCTGCGCGGTGTCTATGATTTATACGATATGAAGCATTTATACCTCTGCCGCCCACTCCAATACCTGTACTTGCATTACTACCTACACTACCCACTAAAATAGTGTACTTGCTGTCATAATATCCAAGCAGGTAAAATGGTTGAGCTATATACGAAGATCCCGAAACTCCAAATGAGGCATTAAGCCGTGCTGCATAGCTTAGCATAGCACCATTATTTAAACCTGTTGCACCATTTAAAAATAAACTGCCAATGGGTTGTGTAGAAATAAGATTGCTTAAAGTAAAATTAAGCGTCAGCGGAGCCGAATATAATCCGTAATCCATTACCTTCCGTTCGTTCGGCAGTTGAATAAAATCGAGCTTTTGATATTTGGTTCGTGCATTTAGACCTAATAAACTCGACTCACTTGATTTTGCAAAAATCGAATAGGTTTTAGCTTCGTTTATCTTTCCCGGCCGGTACGTTTCGGAATCAATACGTTTCATATTGCGACCTGCAGATGATAAACGCACTTTGTAATACATTGTGGTATCACTGTAAGGCTTTACTGTAAAAGAATATTTAGGGTTTTTAATGATTTTTCCCAGTGTGTCCAATAAAATAATGTCTTTACGGTAGCTACCCATAGTCATAAATAAATCCTGAGGCTCTGTTCCTTCGTTCCCAATATTTATATTAAAACACGATTCGGTAGAATCGTTTTTAAAATATATTTTTTTCTGTGGACCCACATTGAATATCCAGTTGGTAATTTTTGGTTTTATTGCATGAATGTAGGCTGATGTAAGCGGGGCGCCAATTGTATCATATAAATACACATTAATCATGTACTTAGTGTTCCCAATCACTTTATCATACGGTACAAGTCGTATCGGAATATAGGCTGTATCATGCGGTCCAATATGATAAACTTTTGATTTATTTAAGAGTGATCGCCAGTCGGCCGGATAACCCACGCTAGCCTTAAACGTAATGGGCACATCTACATTACTTACTACTTTTAAATTTTTCGAAAATACTTCTCCTTCTTTAATATTGACTTCGGTTGTATCGAAAAAGGCCGTGAGTTTTTCGGCGCGCTTTTTAGCTTTTAAACTGTCGGATGCAGATGTAGTGGGAGTAGAAGATTTTGCGCTGTCTTGTTGTACAACCACCGTTGGAGGTGGCGCATTATTAATAATCGAGTCGGCGGCTGTTTGTTGTGCAAACAACGAATGCTGAATAAGAAATGTGCCACAGAGGGCAATCATTATCTTTAGAAAAAATTTTTTTATTTTTTTCAGCATTGCGTTATTTTATTCTTTACTGATCTTCGGCCAAAATATATTTAACCTGCATGGTATAAACTCCTTGGCGACTGTATGTGGGCATTGCCGCAAATTTGGTATGCGAAAAAACTACCGGAAGTCCGGGTAATAATCTATAAGT
>JADLGT010000189.1 GCA_020849195.1 Bacteroidia bacterium | reverse complement strand
GCTGCGGGGCTTGCTGTTAAAACGGTGCTGTCGCCTTCGGTAAGGGTGGTTTTGCTTGTGGTAATGCTTGCTGTTGGTGCAGGCAAGTTTGTAAAAGTTACAGATGTTGTAGTGCTACACCCAAAAGCATCAATAATGTTTACGGAATAATTGCCAACTGTTAAATTGCTTATTGCCATTTGAGGATTTGTGCTGATGGCTGTTGTACCGGTACTCCAACTGTAGGTGTATGGCGCGCTGCCGGTGCTTATTGTTACTGTTGCCGCGCCCCTTTGTCCGGGACACAAGAGTGTATCTGCAGTTATGCTTGCGCTTACATTGCTCACATAAACAGTTACGCTGTCTATTTTCTCGCAGCCGCTGCCGGTAAGTGTTGCGGTTAAATAATAGGTGGTGGTTGTGCCTGGCTTTGCGTAGGGCTGTGCAGCAGTACTATCGCTTAGTGTGGCGTTTGCCCTCCACTTGTAGTTTATATAACTCTGCGTGCTGCGCCCCAGCCTCACACTATCGCCCGTACATATTGTTTTATTTGCTCCCGCATCGGCATCTAAGTGTACTACGGAGACGTCGTCGATGTAGTAGGAAGAATTTTTTTGTATATCATTATTGTTAAATACTTTGAGAGTATCCGAATTGAGATTATCCTTAAAGTTGCCAATTGTTATAAACTGTTCACCACCGATAGCGACAAAGCTGCCCGATACTTTTGTCCATCCTTGGTAATTAGTTAAAAAATTGGATGAAGGATTAGAAAATTGAGGGTTAAATGGTAAAGGGTCATAATTATTGGCAAAAACAGCCGTTGCCGAAAAGTAGGCTCCCATAGCGCTCGTAGCATAATCCGTATAAATGCCATCGGTAAGGCTTACATAAAATTCAATGCAATACGTTTCGCTTTGTATTAAAACATTATCAAGCCGGGTTTGCACATATTCACGGAAATTATTTGAAAGACCTGGTGCGATACCAAAGAAAGCAATATGAGAATATGCCTTTCCTGTTCTAGCGAATTCATTCCCTATATAGTTAGTAGGTATCCCATATTGAGCGTTACTACATTCATTAAAATAATCTGGGGATGATTTAGTCGGATTTTGCCAATACCTAGCATAGTTTATTTGCCCCGGAAAGTTTGGGCAAGCAACAGTATCTTCAAAACTTGGATTGGGAACAAGGTTAGTTTGTGAAAAGCAACTTATGCAATCACAAATTAAAATTAGAAATAAGAAAGATGTTAATCGATGTTTCATAATAAAACAGGGTTATAAAAAAAGCAATTGCTTTTTTTTATAACCCTGTACTTAAAAAAATTAACGTATTATACTAAGCTTACCGGTGCTTACCGGTGAATCGTTTATTGCGACTTTATAAATGTATAAGCCATCACTCAATAAAGAGGTTGAAACTTCTGAATTATTACTACCAGTGAGTACAGATGTAAGCATCAGCTTTCCTGTCAGATCATAAATAAATATTGAACCTGTTTGGTCTGCTTCCAAATGCAAAGCTATATTTAACTTGTCATTTGCCGGGTTAGGATAAATCTGTATTGGATTTGATCCTGTTGAGTTATCAACTCCTGTCGCCAGCTTCAATGCCGACTTCGCCTTTCCCTCGCAGTTATCTACATATACTTCGTTGTCAACTGTTGATAATAAAACCCGTGCGCTGTAAACCCCATAGCCTCCTTCGTAATGACATTGTTTGGCTATGGTTTGCAGTTTTCTAATTTCTGTTTTATTAAGGGTACTATAGTTCAAAAAGAAACCATTGTAATTGTTGTACATGTTGTTTTTGGTTTTTATCGTATAAAAATAATTTTCGGTACTATCTTTTGACTTCCTGCAAATTTTTTTAAAAGTCAAAAAATATTTATTCGTTCAAACAAACTTTCTGCTTTTGCCTTTTGCCTTTAAAACTTTTGCCTTTACCTAATCAAACTCACATTCCCTTTCAAATTCACTTCGCTATTTGTTTTCACACAGGTGCCTTTCAGGTAATAAACGTAGGTTCCGCTTTCACAGGGATTGCCGCGTTGTGTGCCATCCCAACCTCTTGCCTGGTCGTACGTTTCGTAAACAAGGTTGCCCCAGCGGTTGTATATGGCAAAGTAAATGTTGCTTATGCCCGTGCCTTCTATTTTTAGTACATCATTTTTTCCATCGCCATTGGGCGAAAATATGTTGGGGATAAAAATTTCGTCATTACACAAACAATTAGAATTGTCTTTTATCTCAAATGTATCTGTTTTTGTACATCCATTTGCGTCAAAAATAGTTAAAGTGTAAGTACCGCTTCCTATATTAGAAATACGAGGTTCAAAACTTGTGCTGCCAAAAGGAGACCAACTATATGTGTAAACACCTGTGCCCCCTATTGTATTAATAACCGCATTACCGTTTTTTCCATCGCAGGATGCATCTTTTATTGTCAATGTATTGGAAATGGCTTCGGGTTCGATTAAAGTTATAGTTCCCGAACCGATACAATTATTTCCATCGGTAACCTTAACTGTATATGTCCCTGAGGAAAGATTATCAATCGTATATTGAGGGTTCGTGTTGTCAGTATTTACACCGGTAATCCAACTATAATTATATAAACCAATTCCTTTCGTAACCATAACTGTTGCAGATCCTGTGTGGTCTTTACACAGTATTTCCTTACTAACATTTATTGACAACTGAGGAATATCAACCACAGCAACCTTCACAGCCCCTGTTTTGATGCAACCGTTAACTTCAGAAGTAACTATATAAGTTGTTGTAACGATAGGGAAAGCTTTTACTATTGAATCAGTAGCAGAGCTTAATCCAACAGAAGGACTCCATGAAAAGTTGCCTATCCCCCACAATGAGGATAAAGTTACTGTATCGCCTATACATATTTTGGACATTAATGGATTTGTTGTTACGTCCCTTTGTTCGGCTATATTATTATACGATAACTTTACAAATGTTCGTGGACCCCATGCGCCTGCTGAATCAAGAACAGAACCGATTAAACAATAACCATTACAAGAATTTTTTGAAATCATTAAATCCCATATTGCAACTCTTTTACCCTTAGTTATATTAACAGTATCAATAGATAAAATATTCAACAATGAGTCTGTATGGAGTACTAGGGAGAGATAATAACCAGTTGTGTTCCCTTTTTCTGATTGTACAGCTGTTGAAAAAAGATTTTTATTATGCATAATTATTGAACATGACAACATATTCCTATTCGTACTATTACTATGGTTAACTCTCCATAAACTATCGCCTGAGTCGGAATATTTTAATAAGGTGGGAGTTTGTTTTCCTGACACATAAGAAGTTCCTCCTACTAAAAAATTGTTGTTTGAATCAATAATAATTGTATTTCCTACAAAATTAACCAACTTCTTATTCCAAATTACAGTTCCGTTATTGGATAATTTTATTAATTGAGACTGGGTAGGAGCCACAGAATGGTTAAAATAATTTGCTAAAAGAACGAACCCTGAATCAGCTGTCTGAAGAACATATTCACCTTCCAGAACCATGGTGTCTAAAACATTTTTATACCAAT
>JADLGT010000188.1 GCA_020849195.1 Bacteroidia bacterium | reverse complement strand
GAAGATAAGTTTAGAGCTGATACAAGATTTGTATAAAAGGTTGTAAAAACACCTTCTGTCAGATCAAGTATCGACTATTACAGAAAATCGCCCTGTACATTACATTAGCTTTCTCAATGATCGCCTCCGTTTTTATTCTTTCTTTTTACAGTTGTGTGCTACTGCGCCAACCCGCGGAACCTTATGAGGCTTGTTTTAATTTATTCAAACATCGCATAAATGCGTCGCGAATGCCTTCGTATTGCGATTGTCTTCCATAGTTGTGTGTTAGATGCGATTCCTGAATCGCTTCGTTTGCATACTCAATCTGATCGTTCAACCAATTGAGCATTTCTTGTATTTTTTCGCTACTCATGGCGCTATGGTTTTTGTGTTTGACTTACGGCTTGTTCTAATCTTGCCAACACTGGCATCTGACTCTGTGTACGTAATACATTTCGATAATGTTCCATTCGTATTAATATTTTTTTTACATAATAATAGGGTTCTTCGCCTCGGCAATATCCATACTTTACTACCTCATCCGTGTAAAATTTAGGTTTCGATTTGTTAAGTAAATAGTAATCCACATTGCTATCCCAAAGATCGGGGTCTTTGTCATATTTCATTGCTAAATTACGCGCATCAATTACGTGTCCTAAGCCTACGTTGTACGATGCCAATACATATTTAATCCGTTCCGCCGAATCGGGAATATAATCTTTCCAGTAGTTGTCTAGATGAATTAAAAAATTAGTACCCGCTTCAATATTTTGTATGGGTGTGGCAATCATGCTGTCGAGCCCAAAACGTTTGGCTGTGGCAGGGATTAGTTGCATCAAACCGTAGGCCCCTGCCCATGATTCTGCTTCAGGGTCGAAATGCGATTCCTGATATATCATTGCAGCCATTAATCGCCAATCCCATCTAAGTTTTTTACTGAATTTTTTTATGGCATGATCATACGGCGACAGGCATCCTCCATTAGCACAAAAAAACTCGCTTTCAATACGTTCGCCCGCAGCTCGTTTATTTATATAATACTTAGTAAACATAAAATTGCGCAAAGCCAAATTTTTCTTTACGCAGAGCCATTTATTAATGTCATCCAAAAGTTTTGGTGTTTTTTTAGCAATCGCCCAGGCAATTTTCTGAGGAAAACTTATCGCCGTTTGAATGTCAATATTATCGTAATACGTTTGGTTTATCATAGCTACATTTTCATCGGCAACAGTGTAATTTATGTAGCCTTTGGCTACAAGCCCTATCAGGTCTTCTGTATCAAAGGTGCCGCTGGCTTCAGTAATATTTATTTTTCCGCCAACCTCTTCCGATAAGCTCATCAGTCGCGAATAAAACGATGATTCTTTACGTACATGTACTGTTTTTCCAATCAGCTCATTGGGGTTTCGGATGAGTCTTTTTTCAATCTCTTGCGCTTCCATCTGCCGCCAACCTTTTGGTTTGTGCTGTATGAGCACTTGACGTGTTTGCAGCAAGGGCTCGCTAAAGTTTACTATTTTATTACGTTCGTTGGTAACGGTAAGATTTGCAGCAGCTATATCGGCTTTACCGGCATTCAATTCATATAATATGCTATTCAGGTCATTAATCACAATCATTTCAAGTTCAACGCCTAAATGTTCAGCATAGCTATGCAATAGCTCATAATCGTAACCCATTGGCTCGCCACGATATACAAAATAACTTGTAGAGTTATTTTGCACTAATACAATTAGCTTCCCTCTTTTTTTAATGGCATCAATATCGGTTAAACGAATGGTGTTTATAGCGCTTGCTTGTTCAAGCTTTTTAAGTTCCTTTTCACATTCGCGGGTTTGAACAATAAACAGCATTAGTATAGCCATCATCACATATCTTATTTTCATTACCTTAACTATCATTTTGCGTTTTATTTTAAAGGGATCTAAGTATTTTTACGTATCGTTCTAACTCATAGTTGCACTAAAGCATGTAAATTAGTGGTATGATAAGCCGATTAAAGCTAGAATTGGAGCTGTTGTTAAAATCGCAACTGCCTGGTATTGAGGCGCAGAACAAAATGTCTCCTTTAAAACGGCTTTCTTCTAATCAATACCGTAAAAATTATCCACAAAAGGGTGCCGTACTTATTTTAATTTATCCGCAAAGCGGTTGCTTACAAACAGTTGCAATGTTGCGCCCTGATTATGGAGGTCCACATAGCGGCCAAGTAAGTTTTCCGGGCGGGAAATACGAAGAGTCTGATGGAAGTCTTGAAAATACGGCGCTTCGCGAAACATCTGAAGAGCTAGGTTTAGATACCAAAAATATAGAAGTACTCGGAGGACTGACAGACTTATATATTCCTATCAGCAATTTTAATGTGTATCCTTTTTTGGCGGTAATGGACAGTGCGCCTGTTTTCTTACCCGACACTAAAGAAGTTAAACGTGTAATAAAAATTCCGTTAAGCGACATATTGAACAACGCTAACATTAAACGAAAACCAATTATGATGGCCTTAATTGGAAAAGAAATAGAGATGCCCTATTTTGATTTGCAGGGTGAAACAATATGGGGCGCAACAGCAATGATGTTGAGCGAACTGAAAGAACTATTAAAACCAATAGCTCGCATTCTTTAGAGATGTAATAGTCGATACTTAATCTGGCAGAAGGTCTTTTTATTCAGATCGCGATTAAATTTTCGTTTAAAATTAGTCGCTTCTACAAGTCATTTCACGGCATCGTAAATAACCTGCTGAATTTTAGTACGAATACCCAACTTCACAAGTTTATTCACATCGGCATCGGGATATATTCGATTGGAAAGAAACACATACACCAATTTTTTTTCGGGATCGGCCCATGTAAGTGTGCCTGTAAAACCACTGTGCCCAAAACTTAAAGGCGAAACACAACGGCAGACCGGAGTATCTTTTTCGGGGTTTGTTTCGGGCTTATCAAAACCAACAGCACGGCGGTTATCTATGCAGAACTGACATCGTGTAAATTCGCTTACTGTTGCTGTATCAATATAACGCACACCTGCGTACTCGCCCTTTTGTAAATACATCTGCATCATCACTGCTAAATCGTTTGCATCTGAAAACAAACCGGCGTGCCCGCCAACTCCACCCATCATAGCTGCCCCCTGATCGTGCACATCGCCATGTACTAATTGTTTTCGAAATTTTACATCGTATTCGGTTGGCGGAATACGTGAAAGATCGAATCGATTACGAGGGAGGTATCCCATAGTTGAAAGCCCAAGCGGGGTATAAAAATTTTTTGCGACATACTCATCTAATGATATTCCGGTTATTTGTTCAATAATTTTTTTTAAGTAATAATAACCTAAATCGCTGTACTTGTATTTTCCGGCATCTTTCACTTCCGAAAGTGCAATTTCTTTATAAATGGTATCAAGGTAATTTTTTCTGATAAACATATTTTCGGAAACACGAACAGAAAACAGATCGGTTTTTGTTTTACTGTAAATGCCGGGTTTGTAATGTCCTTTTTTAACTGTATGCAGCCAAAACGGAATCCAATCACGTAATCCGGACTGATGGGTCATCATTTCACGAATAATTATATTTTCTTTGTTTGTTCCTTCCAGCCTAGGCAAATAGTAACAAAGTCGGTCGTCGAGTTTCAAGGCTTTTTCGTCAACTAATTTCATTATTGCAGCCGTAGTTGCGGCAATCTTAGTTACAGAAGCTATATCGTATATATCATCATTTTTTACTTCTGTTTTATTTTCATAAGTATGAAAGCCGAACGATTTGTAATAAATTACTTTTCCCTCTTTGGCTACCAGTACCTGACAGCCCGGATAAGCCTTTTCTTTAATGCCATACAAAGCAATAGTGTCAATTGGCAATAACGCCGAACTTTCTATTCCAACATCTTCGGGCAATGTGTATTTAAATCGCCCAAGACCTTTAGTTTGAAG
>JADLGT010000187.1 GCA_020849195.1 Bacteroidia bacterium | reverse complement strand
TGATTACATTACTATTTCTCGCGACCCTTCGGCCAACATCGATAAAAAAATTCTTGCCGCAGCAAAACGTTTATTACAGTTTCAAATGACCTCGTTAATCGATCGCCTCGTTAATTCGAAAAAAGTGGGAGGCCTAAAAAGCGAATTGGCAAAGGCTTTTAACACAAGTGAAAATAAAATAAAAGCGGAAATAAAAAACATAGAACATCACCGCAGTCATTTGGCAAGCGCTTTTTTCGCTTCGCCGTTTGATGAAGCTGCACTCCTGTCCATTGATGGATTTGGCGATTTTACCTCTACCATGATTGCTACCGGAAGAGGTGGGAAAATAAATATACTTGACGAAGTGAATTATCCACACTCGTGCGGAATTTTTTATACTGCATTTACGCAATATCTTGGATTTCCCAACTATGGAGACGAATACAAAGTAATGGGCTTGGCACCTTATGGAACTCCAACTTTTGTAAACAAACTGAAAGATGTAATTGTTTTTAAAGACAATGGCTTGTTCGAACTGAACACCAAGTATTTTAAACACCACACCGAAGGTGTAAGCATGAGTTGGGAAAGCGGCGAACCAACTATTGGACCTGTTTTTTCAAAATACATGGAAGAAAAATTTGGTAAAGCCAGAGCGAAAGGCGAAGACTTAACTCAATTTCACAAAGACCTTGCTGCATCGGTTCAGCGCATTACCGAAGAATTGATTGTACATATTTTGAATCACCTGCAAAAGCGAACCGGCCTTACCAATTTATGTATTGCCGGAGGAGTTGCGCAAAATTCAGTAGCGAATGGAAAAATACTTTCTCAAACATCGTTTAAACAAATGTATATTCCATCGGCCGGCCACGATGCCGGAACATCAATGGGTTCGGCTTTATACCTGTACAATCATATTTTAGACAAACCACGAATTAAGCCTGTTTATTCGGCGTTTACCGGAAGTAAATTTAGTAATGAAGAAATTGAACTGTACTTGAAAGAAAAAAATATTAGTTACAGAAAAGTTGAGGATGAATTGCTTTATACAATTGTGTGCGACCGGCTCATTAATGCAGGAGTTGTGGGTTGGTTTCAGGGCAGAGCCGAGTTTGGACCGAGGGCACTAGGTCATCGCTCCATCATTGCCGACCCAAGAAGATCCGATGCGAAAGAATTGTTAAATTCAAAAATAAAACGCAGGGAAAGTTTCCGACCTTTTGCTCCCTCCATACTTGAAGAATTTGTGCCTGAATATTTTGAATATACCGACAAGGTTCCATTTATGGAAAAAGTTTTTCCGATAAAAAAAGAAAAACACGTCACAATACCTGCCGTAACCCATGTGGATGGAACGGGCCGGCTGCAAAGTGTTAGTAAAGAGGTTGACAACAGATATTATTCGCTTATCCATACATTTTATAAAAAAACCGGTGTGCCCATTTTGCTCAACACCTCCTTTAATGAGAACGAACCAATCGTGAATACTCCTGCCGAAGCCTTAGATTGTTTTTTACGTACTAAAATGGATATGCTGGTGATGGAAAATATTGTGGTGGAAAGATGATGATCGCAAGTTCGAAGCGCAGAGTTCGAAGTTTAAGGATTAAACCCAAAAAGATTTTTATTTTGTTTAACCAATTCTGCATTATTGTAATAACTCACCGCCGTTTCAAAAGCCTTTGCTGAGAACACATTAAAATCACCTTGCTCTAATTTGGCAGATGTTTCGATCGCCTTAATAAACTCCGCGTCATCAGTTAGGGCTACATCCCAGCCTATTCCCTTTTGCTGCAAATCCCTCCACGGCGTCTGGTCGGAAATAATAACCGGGCATCCTGCAGATAAAGAATCCAATATTACGTGACCAAAATTCTCATTTAAAGTTGGCAAAACCATAAAGTGATAGTGTATCAGGTGTTCCGATAGGCTTTCATTTGAAATAGCGCCTTTATAATTGACACGGATATTTTTTTTATTTTTCAATTCAATCATCTTTGCTTCGCAGGCTTTCCAATAGTTTTCGTCTTCAACAGGACCAATTATATCAATTTCTATTTTAAATTGATTGTTCACCTTTTCGATCAGTTCAAATACTTTCAGTAGATTTTTTTTTGGTGAGATGCGTGAAAGAAAAAATAATTTCAATTCATTCTTTTTCTTCTCTCGTGAAACATACTTTAACTCACGTTTAGGAGGCAAGTTAAGTGCAATCCGCACATTCGAGCGAGGAAATATTTTTTTTATTTCTTCGGCTTCTCCATTTGTGGAAGCGTGCCACACAACGTGTTTGTACAAACCAATTATTTTAGATAGCAGAACGAATATTTTTTTTTTGGACGACTTTAGGTTTAATGCTCCGCTTCCCAACATGCCTCGTGGAGCTAATATAACGCTTGGCTTCGGCGATGTAAAGCGGAGTGTTATTAATGGTATAATAGCAAAATAAAACGAAAAAAAACTGTTCAGATAAACAATATCATATTCATCGGTAATGAACGAAGCGATTGTCTGCACATTCAGATGGTCTTTTGATAAATAATATATTTTGTTGCCATCCGAAAGGTCAATCCAAGTGTTTGGGGTTATTCCGGCATAGGGTTGATCGTCGCCATAATCTGTATTTCGGGTAATTACAGAAAAACAGAAGTCGCCTTTTAAATGGTTAATAAGGTTGGCACACGATTGTATGGGACCTCCGGCCTTAAAGCCGGGCTTATACCAATCAATAAAAATTAATATGTTTTTTTTTCTACTCAACCTTATTTTCTGTAAGCCAATTTTCCAAAACAACTAAATACCAAATCCGCGACCACGGAACCCGTTTGTCGTTATTCAAAAAAAGTTTCCACAAATCAATCACTTCGTTTTCATTAAACAAACTTCGTTTTGCCAATAAATATATTCTTTCTTCACAAAATTGTTTCAAATCATTTTTCAGCCAATGTTGCCATGGAAAAGTAAAGCCCATTTTCTTTCTGTTCACTATTTCAGGCGGCAATAAATCGCCCATTGCATCAACCAATAATTTTTTTGGTGTATGTGGGTATTTTATATCGTCCCTGAGACTTAAAACAAATTCAACCAATTCGTAATCGAGGAATGGAACACGCACTTCGAGTGCATTGGCCATGCTCATTTGATCGGTATCGCGCAACAACACATTTTGCATATACGTCTGAATTTCAAGTAAACTAATTTGTGAGAATACAAATTTGTCTGCAGTTATTTTTGAAGTAATTTGTTGTGCAATTTCCTCCACCACATTAGCGGCTACCGCATCTTGTTTTACCAATTTTTTTACCCAATCATCAAAAAATAATTGTCGCGATAGCGGATACATTTTTTCTAAAGTTATTTTTTTGCTCGATAACACTTCGGCAATTTTATACGATGCAACGGAGGGGTATAATGTTTTAAATAAAAAGCCGGATAGTTTCCGCGCCGACTGTGGTATTAACTGCAGCCAATAATTATCGAGAAGCGATTTTGTTCTTTTAAAAATAGGGTATCCGGCAAATAACTCATCGCCGCCAAGCCCCGAAAGTGCCATTGTTATGCCGGCTTGCTTTGTTGCTTTAGAAACGACATAGCTGTTTGGTCCGTCGCCGCCGGGGTGATCCATGGCCTTTAAGGCATCGGGCAATTGAGTTTTAAAATCGTTGACCGATAACTTTATATTATAATGTTCGGTTTGAAATTTTTTTGCAATGAGCGAAGCAAATTCTTCTTCGTTGTATTTTTTTTCATTGAAAGAGACAGAGAATGTTTTTACTTTTCCTTCAGCCACTTTACACATTGTACCAACCACTGCGCTTGAATCAATGCCTCCCGAAAGAAAAGCACCAAAGGGAACATCGGCTACCAGCCTGCGTTTTACCGCTTTTGTAAATAGCGTGTTTACGTGCCGGCAAGCTTCGTTGTACGTTATGGTATGTAACGGAACTGTATTTGAAACAATGTCCCAATAGTTGTGCGATTTAAAATGATTGTTAGTTACGTTAAGCGTTGCATAATGGCCGGGCATTAGTATAAACACATCTTGTATAATTGTATTGGGTGCGTGTACTGTTTGGTAGCGCAGGTAGTCGGCTAGTGCCGATCTGTTGAGGCGACGCTGAATCAAGCCCGAGCTTAACAAGGCTCTTATTTCGGACGAAAAAATAAATGTATTATTTTGTTTATAATAATAGAGTGGTTTTATTCCCAATCGGTCGCGCGCTACAACTAGTTCGTTATTCTGCTTGTCAAATATTGCAAAGGCATACATCCCGTTAAACTTCTGCAGGCAATCAATACCCCATTGGGCATAAGCGGCAATTATTACCTCTGTATCTGTTTGAGTTGAAAATTTTAATGCAGGATTTTTTTTCTGTAAATCTGTTTTTATCTCTAAGTAATTATACAATTCCCCATTATAAATAATTGTATAGCGGTCGCTGTCATAAGCCATAGGTTGATGACCGGCGGCGGATAAATCAATTATTGAAAGTCTCCGGTGTCCCAAGCATATATTTTGATAGGTAAAAATACCTTGGTCGTTTGGTCCGCGATGGGCAAGGGCATCATTCATCTGCGTAACCAACCCGGTTGATTTTGCAGCATCAATCCCTATTATGCCATTAATTCCGCACATTAGTTCATATTTCGTTTAAGCAATTTGCCTACGGCACCAATTGCGGTTTTGGGTTTAATTTTTTTCATGCACACATTGTCGAAACATTCTCTTGTGAAACAAGCCGAACATAACATATCATTTGATCGCAGTACAACGTGTTTCTCGTCGTCCGGCGGATACCATTTATTCGGGAAGTCGCGTGCGCTAAACATAGCAACAATAGGCGTTCCAACAGCGTATGCAAGGTGCATGGGACCGGTATCGTTAGTAATAACACATGAGCAATGTTTTATCAATTCGGCTGTTTCTATAACCGATAAGTCCCCGCAAAAGTTCAACACCTGCTTACTTATCATTAATCGTTGAGCTTCCATCCTATCATCTTCATTTCCTAAAATAAGGAGATTGTACGAGTAATCGGAGTAGTGTTGTATAAATTGCATAAAATAATCGATTGGCCATTTGTTGCGCCTGCGCTTACTTCCAATTACCACTCCAATATTTTTATTTTTATTTTGCAAGCCTTTGCTTAAAATTAATGTTTCTATTTTATTTACAATAAGCGGTTCAACAATGAGCAAGGGCGTTTCGTTTTCAATATTTAAACCGTTTTGAAATAAGAGCTTCAGTAAACGTGTTCGTTCATTTTCAAAAACAATTTTATTTTCCTGAGTTTTTTTAAAGAAAGGCGAAGAGTGAACTTTCCAACCGAAGGCATGCTTAATGCCCCAAGAACGAATTAACAATAAATTTCTTAACTGATACCAAAAGCCGGAATCGTACTGTGTAAGATCTATAAATAGATTGTAATTGGTTTTTCTAACTAACTTAAATAATTTAATTCTACCAATCTTTCGGTAATTGATTATGGTGTTTACTTGTGCTGAATTTACTAAAAGGCGAAATGCCGATTCGTTTTTTTCTTCTGCGTTGATAAGTACATCGACTTGGGCTGAGGCAAAATTTTTTCGTATTGCCATTAAGGCAGGAAGCGCACAAACCGTATCGCCTATGTAGCCGGTTCTAAACACTAATATTCTTTTGGGAGTATATGATGTTGATTTTTTATATAATAAAGCTTTGAAAATGTTCAACAAAACATTTTTAACACCAATGTCGGTACGGATACAAAATAATTTTATTTTGTTTTTCAACCTTTATTTAAGTTTAAAAGTTCCATGTACAAAAAGTAATATTGTTGGGCTATAGAATCGGGCAAAAAACGTTCTTTATTTTTTTTCCCGGTTGCTATCAGTTTTTCCCGGTAAGAATCGTCGTTAATTACTTTTAGTATTCCCTCTCTTATTGAATGAACATCAAATGGATCGACTAAGCAAGCTGATGCTCCTGCAATATCGGGCATAGAACTTACATTACTTGTAACAACAGCACGCTCTACTCTGTTTGCTTCAATTATAGGCATTCCAAATCCTTCCAGCGTAGAAACAAAACATAAAAGATCGCAAGAAATATATGCGTTCAACATTTCTTCGTTAGAAATAGTATAGGAATTTTTATATTCAATTTTGTACCTGTCTAACAATTCAATCAGCATCGGAGAAAGTTTTCCTATAATGTTTAATACACAACTAAGTCCTTCGAGTGCAGGGATAAGGCGTTCCAAATTTTTATTTTCGGCTGTGCCGATATGGAGCATTTCGGGTTTTTGTTTATTGAAGGATTTCGGGTGAGATGCATACATCAAAGAAACGGAAGTATGTATGACCCGTATCTTATCCGGGTTGCAACCCGAATAAAAAACAATTTCTTTTTTAGAAGCCTCAGAAACAGCCGTTACTATAGCCGATCGCCAAATAGGTAATTTCAACCAAAACCATTTAAAAATAAAACGAGCCAAAGCAGAAGGATGCCGCATAAACCAACAATCGTGAATGGTTAATATTGTTTTTTTCTTGCGCAACAGAAGTGTTAAAAAATGTACGTCGCCGGTAATGTGGTTAATATCTCCTTGTCTGAATATTGCTTCAACAGCTATGTAAATGCGTTTCCAAAATCCGGAACTTTCATAGCTGCTGGTTTTGGACGATAACTGTAAACTTGAGGGAAAGAATGGAACGAGTTCGTTAAAATACGTTTCGATGCTAAAGTTAGCTGTGTTGCGCGACTTGCGAAAAAACAAAATAATTTTAAATGGCATTGGGCGCTGTTTAATCAAGTAGTTTAACCTGCTGTAAGTACTTTCATGTATCTGTTTGACAACCAAACAAACAACACCATAACAATAGCCGATTTTGTAAAATAGTTTAACGACATGCCAAAGTCATCTTCGGCTTTAACAGTGTAGAGAAACATGAATGGAATCCACAGTAAGTATTCCTGTGTGGTGATGGCCTTCGTTCTAATAATATGTAAGATGGCATTAAAGAAAAATCCGTAGATGAACATAAAAATTATTCCTCCTTGTTCACCATAATTGCCGTAAGCTTCTCCCACAATACTCAGGTTCATACTTGTGTTAACCAATTTTAATCCGGTAAAGCGTTCAAAGTTGGTGGCACCGCCCGCCACCTGTTTATTCGGAGCCAATATGCGGGGCAGTAGTGCCGCATAAATCCCGTCTTCTATTGTTTCGCCCTTGGCAAAAGGTTCGTACTCGGGCACTACATACATTACCCGAGCAATAATCCACCCTTGATTGATTCGATCAACAAATGTTTGCATAAAATCTTCTTCTTCCGGTATAGGTTTTTTATTATCATCATTCACCTCTTCATTTATTGTTTCTACGAGGACCATCGTCGATCCTGCCTTGTCTGTAATATTACCTTCCGACACTTGTTCTCGAAACTGTGCTTTTACCGAACTAATTAATAGCACCACAGCTATAGAAGCAGACACCAAGCCAAATTTTACTAGCGGCTTCGATTTATTAACATAAGTGTAAATAATAATTATAAATCCGCCCCAAAGAAACATTTCATGAAATGTTGTTGACTGAGCTGCACTAAGCATAGTTGGTATAAATGCTGCACCTAACCATATCCATTTGAAATTAATATCTGAACGGTATAAATAAAAAGCGCCGACAAAAGAAAGAGAAGAGAATAAAGCAAAAACAAACTTTAGTGCAGCTGGGATAGAGGTTATATT
>JADLGT010000186.1 GCA_020849195.1 Bacteroidia bacterium | reverse complement strand
TAACGAGCAGGACGGCGGGGCTGTCCGTTTTTTGTATTCGCTCGGGCGTGGCGGAATTCCCCCCAAACCCCCCTTCCGCCACGCCCTCGCGAGGACGATTCTTTTTTTCGGCGGAATTTGAGGCTGTGTACACTTATTTTACCTATTTACCGTAAATTCCACAATCACAAAAAGCAACCAGTAAATAATCAATAAACAAGCTTCTTTTTTTGAAAGAGTACGGCCAGTTTTTAAGAATTTAAACAACATAAACGAAGCACCGACCATAAACATGCCAGTTATATAAATGATTTTTTGTGGAAATGAAAATGGATTGATCAAGGCGAGTATCCCCACTACGATAGTAGCATCAGCAAGCACTGTACCGAGAATATCTCCGACAGCTAACGAGTCATCATGTTTTTTGACAGATTTTAGTGAGAAAAGTAATTCTGGAATGGTTGTACCAAGTCCTACGACAAGCATTCCAATAAGAACAGGGTTTATATTAAAATAATTGGCTATTCCTACAGCAGAAGTAACGGTAAAATGTGATCCTACCAATAAGATTGCCATGCTAAATAATAGAAGTAGAAAGTTTTTACTTTTCCCATTATGCCCATTGTGTACCACGGCAGAATGGTTAGTTCCGTTTCTCAGAGCAAGATAATAAAATATTCCTCCCGCAACAATCAGAGTCAGACCCTCAAGTCTCGAATAGTGTCCATTTAAACCTAATATTAATGGCAATAAAAGTATAAATGGATATACAATGTTATTCTTTAAAATTTTCCCTTCAACTTTTAACTTTTTGCCGGTAAGAAACACAACCACCGCAAAGACTAAAGTTAAGTCAGCGACATTTGATCCGAACAGAGTACCAAGTCCGAATGAGGGAATATTTTCCAATGAAGCGTTAATGGCAACAAATGTTTCGGGGAGGATTGAAATTATTGCCACAATCATGAAACCGACCAGAAATTTTGAGATTCTAAAATTTTCTGCCAGTTTGACGGAATATTTTGTGGCCATTGTTGATCCTTTGGTAATGGCGTAAAGCGAGATAATAAAAATTAATAAATTGATCACCATAAATTTATTTAAAAGTGTCTAACTTGAGCGGTGCTTTTTCCGCTTTATTGATGATAAATTTGCTTAGAATCATTCCTTTTTTCTTGCTCAAAACAATGAGAATTATTGTGGCTATCAAACCGAAAAACGAAATAATTCCGAACAAGGCGTTAAAACCCAGCTTGCTGGCGATAAAAGCACCGATAGTGGCACTGGAGGCCGTAGCGATGCCGACCCCGACATCTTCTAACGACCATTCAAGACCTACAATTTTTTTATCTATGTGATTGGTAAAGAGAATACGCCAAGCCGGAACTGCCATAGAGTTAGCAATTCCGTTCACTATCTGCAATACATAAATATGCCAAGGGGCGGATGACATGATATAAAACAAGGGAATGATCGATATTAAAAAAGTGCCAATGATCATGAACGAATATTCGTCAATTTCACCCCTGATTTTATCCATTAGCCGGCTAAATGGAACAACCATAATCACTCTGGTCAACCAGTAGCAAGACACGGCAAAACCGATAACTTCTATTTTGTTATCTATATTGTCAAGGACAAAGACGGCGAATATTGGTGCCAATAAACCGACGGCAAAAAAAAGAAAAAAATCGGACAATATTAAAAAGCGGATTGTCGTGCTTATTTTATTTTTGTTTTTTATATTATTCATAGTTGCCTTCGGCTTCGGGTTGGTGCAATATTTTTTCGACTTTGATTTTTTTCTCTCCACTCGGTGTTTTAAGATTAATGATATCACCAACGCGATACCCCAATAAAGCACACCCCACCGGAGAAATCACTGATATCTTGCGTTGAGCAATGTCAGCATCCTCGGGGAAAACTAACCAATACTCAAGTTCCGTTCCCGAATCTACATCTGTAAAATTCACCAAGGAATTCATGGTAATGACATTGGCAGGTATCTTTTTCGGTTCGACAATTTCCGCTCTTTTAAGTTCCGAAAGCAAAGAACGAGTACTGTCGTTATTCGGCAATTTTTCATTTATCAACTTGATCAATTTTTTGTGATCATTTTTTGTAATGTATATGTTGGTCATGGGTTCTAAATTTAAAAAAACAACCGTTTTAGCCGGTTGTTTTTTGCTCATGCACTAAAACAACCGGCTAAGTGACGGTAGGAAAAGAAAGTGTGGTATTTTTGTATATATTATGCAGAAACATATTAAGAGTATTATATCAAAATTATATCAAATCAGGCTAAAAATGGCAACTTTTGAACACTCCAATGTCGTTTTTATTTCATTAAAACATCAAGCGAAACGCCCAATGCGTCAGCAATCTTTTTGACTGTATCAATAGTGGGGTTAGGGGTTGAGCCAGCTTCAATTTTGGCAATCGTATGAAAAGCCAAATCCGCCTTTTTTGAAAGCTGATCTTGCGAAATACCGAGCTTGTTTCGGTATTTCTTCATATTCTCGCCAATTGTGGATTTTTCGTTTGACATATTCGTATAGTTTTACTATGATAGTTGTATAGTATTAAAATCATCACTTATCAATAGTTAGTATATGAAATTTTTACGATTTAGTCAAACGAAATTAGGGAGTTCCTTAGCGTTGCCCGCGAATGGGTTGGGTGGGTCAAGGGCAACATCTCTTTTGGTGGCGCATTTTGCTTTGCAAAATACAGCCTCAAATTCCGCCGAAAAAAAGAATCGTCCTCGCGAGGGCGTGGCGGAAGGGGGGTTTGGGGGGAATTCCGCCACGCCCGAGCGAATACAAAAAACGGACAGCCCCGCCGTCCTGCTCGTTA
>JADLGT010000185.1 GCA_020849195.1 Bacteroidia bacterium | reverse complement strand
TAGAAGTAAACATCATGATAGTAAAAATAACGGGATAGTTACGTGCCGATAGGGCGTTGATGGTTAGTTGTCCCATGCCGGGTATTGAAAAAATATATTCAATAACAAACGAACCGGAAATTACCATTGGAAATACATTTGCAAAAAGTGTAATAATGGGGATGAGCGAATTTCTAAATGCATGTTTCCATATTATTTGTTTTTCATTTAACCCTTTAGCGCGTGCAGTTCTGATGAAATCCTGACCGAGTACATTAAGCATGCCGCCGCGCATTTGTTTAGAGATAAATGCAAGCGACCCATAAGTCCAACATAGAAGCGGAAGTACAAGGCGATAAGCGGTGAAGCCAAACCATTCGGCAAAAGAGGCATCGTTTGACGGAGGCTCGGCACCCGGCGATGGAAACCAATCGAGCCAATCGCCTCCACATAAAAAAATTACGGCAAGTGTTGCAACCCAAAATGAAGGTAATGAATAGAGCATAAAGAGACTTGTAGTAATTGTTTTTTCTTTTAATGTACCTTTTTCTACTGCCGATATTACGCCAAGAGGAATAGCAATAAGGTAGGCGAGCAGCATAGACAGTATGCTTAACCACATAGTCCAACTTAGTGCATCCCACAACACCGTTGAAACGGGTCGTTTGTCTTGATAAGAAATGCCAAAATCTCCTCTGATAAATCCTTTACTTTGTCCGTATTGCATTTCTCCAAACCACGGCGCATTGCCAAATAGCCAGCGATGGTATTGATTATGGATGCCGTACCAATGCAGCTTTGGTATATAGCGTTTATACACGGATGAATGATTACAGAGCGATTTAAAAGATGTTTTGTAATTAACAAAAGCATCGTTGGCAGGTTTGAATAATTTATTTTTATTAAATAAATTTTCTATGCGATTAAGGGCAATGCGAATTTGACTTTCTTCATATTCATCATACAAAATATTTACTTCGTCTTTAGCTTTTGTTGCATCGGTTGAAAGAGAATCGTTTTTTGGGAGTAGATAAAGAGCTGATTCGAATTTCCGTAACGAAGTATAGTATTCTGCAACTTGTTCCCACTCCCCTGAATTAAATGCCAATCGCTCAAGCATCGATCGGTGTGCTGCATTGCTTATTTTGTAAAGCGTATCAGGCACAGTAGCATTGGTAACCGAAAAATAAAATACGGGCAAGTTGAGCCCGAGCCGGTGGCGAAGTGTATTATAAGCAGCTTCCTGTGCTTGTTTGTCAGACAAACTTCCTTCATCTCCCGAATTTCTATTGAGCATTGTTTCAACGGGGTCGCCGGGCGCATTAATGCTGATGATAAATGTAATGAGTGAAATAGCAATAATTGTGGGAGTAAAGATGATTAGCCTTTTTACAATGTATTTCAGCATTACGCTTATTTTAATTCGCTGTTATTCTTCCACGGTAAATGCAGCTTCGTAAAAGCCGGGCCTCATTACCGAAATATTTGTGTTGGAGAATCGATTGCTGATAGCAATGCGTTCGGATTGCGTGTAAAGAAATATTTCAGCTACCTCGTCATGTATTAGCGGGTGTAGTTTTTTATACATATCGTTTCGTTTATTTTCATTCATTTCAATACGTATCGAATCAATTAATCTATCCGATTCAGGAGTGCCGAACGAGGTATAGTTCGAACCTCCATTTATGGACGATTCAGAATGATATATTTGTTTTAAATCGGGCAAAACCGGAGCAGATATCCAAGCACCGAACATAATATCAAAATTATGTTTTTTGGTATTTTCAATATAAACCGACCAGTCTTGTTGAAGTACATTTATTTTTATTCCCACTTTTCTAGCTTCTTCCTGAAAGAGAAGTCCTGTTTGCTTGCGGGTTTCGTTTCCCGAATTGTATAAATAGTCGGCAATAAATTCCGTTTGTTTGCCATCAATTAATTTATCTAAAACTCCGTTTCCGTTGCTGTCCTTCCATCCGGCTTCAGACAGTAATTGCTTGGCTTTTTCAAGATCGTATTCGTATGGTTTAATAGCACTGTTGTACATTTTTTCTTTCGATGGGTGAATTGGACCTGTTGCCGGAACCGCATAACCATACATAATGGTTTGAATAATTTTATTTATATCAAACAGGTGAGCCAAAGCTGTACGAGTTTTTCGATCGGAAAACACAGGTCGTTTTGTGTTTAATCCGATATAGCTGTAACTAAGCATGGTTGGAGTATATGTATTGAACTCTTTTTTAAATTTTTCAGATTTCGTCAATTCCGAAAAGTCTTTAGGTTTTATTCCATTCATGAGGTCGATATCGCCGGCTTTCAAAGCAACTAGTGCACTAGTCATGTCGTTTACAAATTTATAAACCAATTTAGGCGGATTGGAATTGAAAAACATATTGGTATCTTTAAATGCATCTCCCCACCAGTTTTCTTTTTTCTTCAACACTATGCGCTGACCCGTAGTCCACTCATCAAGTTTATAGGGTCCGCTGCCATTTATGTACTCTTTTTCGCGCATTCTTTTTTCGGAATTAAAGTCGGCTGCAAATTCAATTATTTTGGGGTCAGATGAAAGTTTTTCTTTCTCTTCGGAGAGTTGTTTAATTGTAAAATTTTTCATCAGCCCTTTAGTGTCGTAAAAATATTCGGGCAAAACAGGATAATCTCCGCTAGCCGGTTCGGCAAGTATATATTGTGTATCAAAAACAACGGTGAATTTCAGAGGGTCGTTTGGATAGCTGACAAAATCCACTAAATGCTCATAATATGGTTTGGTGTGTGCATTGTTAACTTTAGGGTTTTTAATGACTTTTAGTGTAAACTCGGCATCTTTTGCAGTAATAGGGGTTCCGTTGTCCCACTTTGCCTGCTTACGAATATGATAAGTAAATTTCATTCCACCCTCTTTGGTAGTTTCAATAATTGCTTTGCTTTCGGCTAAAACCGGAATTAGCTCAAGTGTTTTAAAATCAATATCAATTAACGACTGGTACATGTAGCGCAGAATGTAAGCAGCGCTGGCATCGGAATAACAAACAGGGTTAAGCATTTCCGGATCGGTAATGTGATGAACAATCACATCGGGTCGCTTATTGCTTTTGTTTTCTTTTTTGCAGCCATAATAAGCCCAAAGTATAATTATAGCAAGAGTAAAAGTTAGTTTTCTATAACAGTTTGTTTTCATTTTTTTCGGATTAACAAATATACTATTATACGATTAAATTAAACTCTAAATTACGTATTAAGCATAATTGAAATTGCAAACCATTTAAAAATTTTCTCTATTGCCTTGCACTTGAAACAGAACACTCTGT
>JADLGT010000184.1 GCA_020849195.1 Bacteroidia bacterium | reverse complement strand
TAATTATGTGCTTAGGAATTTCTGTCAGGTTAAGCGCCTCAGTAGAAGTAATTATTCGTTTCTTATCAATAGTAATTCCCGGTAACGAAGCAGGCTTTGAACCGGTTGCGATAATTGTTTTTGTTGTTTCAATCTGCTCTTTTTTACCGTCGGGTTTAATAATTTCAATGGTATTTTTATTTACAAAAGACCCGTGCCCGTTAAACACAGTGATTTTGTTTTTTTTCATCAGGTAATTTATCCCTGCAGTTGTAGCCCTGACCACATCTCCTTTGCGTTTGATCATTTGCGCGAGATTTACTTTTAGCTCTTTCACATCTATACCATGATCTTTAAAATTGTGAACGGCATTGTGATAATGTTCGCTTGAATCGAGCAATGCTTTTGAAGGAATACATCCCACATTCAAACACGTTCCGCCAAGGGTTGAATAGCGCTCAATAATTGCAGTTTTCATTCCTAACTGTGCACAACGAATAGCTGCTACGTAGCCACCCGGCCCGGAACCGATAATTGTTACATCAAACTTTTCCATGTAAGTAATTTAAAAAGAAGTGTCCCGAAGTTACGATTTTTTAGCAATGAAAAACTGTGTGTACACTGCCAATAGCATAAGCAGCAGAGAAGTATAAAAAGAAAAGTGTCCGAGATAGTCGCCGTGTTTTACAAAAAAAGTCAGCTCGTTGTTCAGAGGCAATGAAGCTTTTATTACTGCGGGTTGCCACCATTGTGTAGGCTGCTCAATATCTCCACGCTGATTTATAAAACACGAAATGCCGGTATTAGCCGACCGTGCTATTGAGCGTCGGTTTTCAATGGCGCGCAGTCGCCCGTAAATTAAATGTTGTTTATATCCGGGCGTGTCGCCCCACCAACCATCATTGGTAATAATGAACAAAACTTGTGCTCCGTTTTTTGAATACTTACTAATAAATTCGGGGTAAATGGATTCGTAACAAATAATCGGACATATTTTAGCTCCTGCGGAAGATGTAAAAACAGTACGATCTTTTTGCGTTCCTAAGCTGCCTGTTGTACCACCCATATCGAGAGCTAATTTTTCGAAAGGCTTCATTAGCCCGGGAAAAGGCATACGTTCTACACCCGGCACCAATCTGGATTTGTGATAGACTTGTATTTTTCCGTTATTATCGAGCTCAAGTGCTGTATTAAAATTATCGTAATAATCTTCGCCGTCTTTAAATTGATGTGCGGTTTCGGAGCGAGGTTCCCCATTTTTATAAACTTTTGAAGTGCTCGCCCCGGTTATAATTGAGAGACGAGGATACTGTTTTAAAAATTTTTGTAGTTCGGTTATGCTGCTTACCTGTTGCAGGTTATTTTCCCAAATGTCTTCGGTTAATGCGGTTTCCGGAAACACCAAATAATCGGTTGTGCTGTCAACCTTTGAGCGTCCTAAGTCGAGCATCTTTTGTAATTGTTCCATATAATTTCCGCTAAACTTCTCACCGTACGGATCAATATTGGGTTGAACAACAACTACATTTATTTTTTTTTCGCCTACATCGGCAGAAGAAGCGTAAAGCAGTCGCGAAATCCCAATTGGAACCATAATTAACAACAGTAACAAGCCTGCCGATATTATAAGCTTTTGTTTTTGAAACGATGCGCTATTAATTATTTCTGCGCAAAACACATTTACAACAAGCACCCATAGCGAACCGCCGGGCATACCTGTGTACGAGTACCATTGAATAGATTTATAATCGGCGGCAAGCCCGTTACCAAGGGTAAGCCAAGGATAAGTCAAATCCCAATCGTGGTGCAGGTACTCGAATGTGAGCCAACATACAATAAAAACAACATTGTATTTTATTATCCATCGAACAAAATTATTTTTAAAAAAGTGGTGCAGCTTTTTTTTAATAATATGGGCAATTGTAAAAGTAATAGACATGAGTAGTGTATTAGCTGTGATGGCCATTACAGCGCCGCCCCCCGAAGCAAAATACAACCACCAGCTCACCGAAAAATTCCACAAAACCAAACACAAGTAGGTGTATAAAAACAAATGAATATTCTTGTATTTATTTTGATGGACGAACAGTTCGTTTTCAACAATCAGCAAAGGAACAAAGCCAACAAATAACAGTGGCGTGAATCCGTAAGGAGGCCACGAGGCACTTAAAAAAATAGCACTTAGCAGTAAACAGGATAGTAATCTAAACTTGCTCATTCGTTTGTCCTTAAAAGAAGCTGATAAAAGTAATAAAAACAAATCGCCCTTTTGCGTTTATAATGTTCCGAGAAGCCCCATTCTCAGTCTTGATTTTTTGTATCTTGCTCACCTTAAATTAATAATTGCCAATGAGTGTTTACGAAACATACGAAGCGGTAATCGGTTTAGAAGTTCACATTCAGTTGCTCACCCAAAGCAAGGCCTATTCGTCCGATCCGGTTGAATATGGTAGCCAGCCCAATACCAATGTAAGTGCTATTTCGCTTGGGCATCCAGGCACCTTGCCAAGGGTAAATAAAAAAGTAATTGAATATGCAGTAAGGCTTGGATTGGCAACACATTCCGACATTCGAAGAGAAAATCAATATGCCCGCAAAAATTATTTCTATGCCGATTTGCCAAAAGGATATCAGATAACTCAGGATAAAACACCCATTTGTACAGGCGGATACATCACGATTAAATTGGATGATACCCGCGAAAAAAAAATACGCCTTACCCGCATTCACATGGAAGAAGATGCCGGCAAAAGCATACACGATATTGACCCCTACGACACACTCATCGACCTAAATCGCGCAGGTGTGCCACTGCTGGAAATAGTAAGCGAACCCGAAATAAAAACCGGTGAAGAAGCGTATAAATACCTCAGCGAAGTGCGTAAGTTGGTTCGCTACCTCGACGTTTGCGATGGCAATATGGAAGAGGGAAGTTTGCGTTGCGACGCAAATATTTCAGTAATGAAAAAAGGAGCAATAACATTCGGTCGCAGAGTGGAAGTAAAAAACATGAACTCTAGACGCAATGTACAGCGCGCAATTGAATATGAAATAAAACGCCACATTGATCTTATTGAAAAGGGAGAATCCATTGCGCAAGAAACACGCAGCTTCGATGCAGTTGCCGGAACTACTTTCGCCATGCGAACAAAAGAAGGCGCTAACGACTATCGTTATTTTCCTGAACCCGATTTACTGCCGGTTATTGTTACTAAAGAATACATAGCCGATGTAGAAAGTAAGCTGCCGGCTTTACCCAACGATTTATTCAACAAATACACTACCCGATTAAAACTTACACCTTACGATGCTTTGGTAATTACCGAGCTAAAAAGTTTTGCATTGTATTTCGAAGCGTTGATACAACACACTTCCAATTACAAAGCCGCAGCCAACTGGATGATGGGAGCCGTTAAATCGCATTTGAACGAACGTGCAATAGAAATAGAAAAGTTTGCCATAGAGCCTCGGCAATTAGCCATGCTCATCGAATTGGTTGACAAGGGAACGGTAAGCAATACGGTTGCAGCACAAACTATTTTTCCGAAAATGCTTGTCGATAAAACAAAAACTCCCTTGCAAATTGCCGAAGAAAATAACCTGATACAAGAAAGCAATGAAGATGCGCTTTTGAATTTAGTGAAACAGGCTGTGGCCAAATACCCCGACAAAGTGGTGGAATATAAAAATGGGAAACTATGTGTAATCGGGCTTTTTATGGGCGAACTGATGAAACTCTCGAAAGGAAAAGCCGACCCTAAAGTAGCAAATGAGTTAATGAAAAAAACACTGGAAGCCTAATTATAAATACTTTGGAGAAGAACCGTTATAGCCAATGCAAACGAATGATCACCTAACGATAAACAGACTGAAAATAAATTTTGGAATAGTTGTCTGAATAGTTAACTTTGCATTATAACTTATGATAGACAAGTAATAGCCTATAAAAATTATTTTCTCGACTTTTATGTAAAACAACCGAGCAATGTTCAAGCAAAAATTGAATGGACACTAAACTTAATTCGGGTAACTCGACAAATTCCAGAAAAATATTTTAAGCATTTAGAAGGCACGAAAGGACTTTATGAAATTAGAGTTGAAGTTGGAAGTAATATTTTTCGCATTTTTTCATTCTTTGACAAAGGAAATTTGGTAGTTCTCGGAAATGCATTTCAAAAGAAAACTCAAAAGACACCTAAACAAGAATTAGAAAAGGCACTTAAAATAATGGAGGAATATCAATATGAAAGCAAAAAGTAATACCACTACGTTAGACCAACTACTTGACAAAAAGTATGGTAAAAAAGGACATCCTAAACGCGAAGAATGGGAGCAGCAGTTTGAAGCATTTAGACTTGGTGTTTTGCTTGAAGAAGCACGAACTAAACTCGGTATGACACAAGAAGAGCTTGCAGAAAAATGCGGAACAAACAAATCCTATATTTCACGAATTGAAAACAACTCATCTGACATTCGCCTTTCGACATTAATGAAAATAATCCGGCAAGGACTTGGCGGACATTTGAAATTGACACTTCAACTGTAATGATGGAAAAAAGCGATAGCTATAACTATGAAAAAAGCGATACTTATTTTTGCATACACAATCCTGATTTTGTCGTGTGCAGAAAATAAAAATCAAAAGTCAGAAAAAACAGGCTTTGAGCTTAATGGAAAGCTAAGCAATTCGAGTAACGAGCAATTGTATCTCGAACAAATGACGGCTCAGGGTATAGATGTTATTGATACCGCCACCCTCAGCGAAGCCGGCGAATTCACATTTCTAAATGCCAATCCAAGACCCGGCTTTTACCGCTTGCGTATTACAAAAGCAAATTTTGCAATGTTAGTACTCGATTCATCCCAACACGTATCTGTTACAGGCGATGCTCGTGATTTAGGAAACACCTTTAAAGTTGAAGGATCGCCCGACTCCAAATTATTTTGGGAGCTGAATGAAACGGCTAAACGCAGCTACCAGGCACGCGATTCGATGATGCGATCGTATGAGGCTTATGCTAATTTAAATAAAGGAGATGCAAAAAAAATCGAAGAGTTTTCGGCAGATGCAGAAACAAAATTTAATACTGAAGCGAAACGCCTCAATAATTATTTACTTGATTTTATTAATAAAAATTCTTCCTCTCTTGTTTCGATGATTGCCTTGCAGCAGCTTATGCCCGATTACAGCGAAGATGGATATGCCGCACAATATAAACTAGTAGATGAAGCTCTTTTGAAAAAATACCCGCACTCGCCACAAACTCAGTCTTTTCATCAAAGCGTGGTTACTATGTTTCAAACGGCAATTGGGGCGCCTGCTCCCGATTTTACCTTTAATACGCCCGAAGGAAAAGCCTTATCGTTGTCCTCGTTTAAAGGGAAAATACTGTTAATTGATTTTTGGGCATCGTGGTGCGGCCCCTGCCGTGCCGAAAGCCCCAATATGGTTAAGCTATACAAAAAATTTCATCCCAAAGGATTAGAAATACTCGGTGTGTCGCTTGATGAAGATAAAAACAAATGGATAGAAGCAATAAAAAAAGATAAATTGGAATGGGCACAAATAAGCGACTTAGGCGGATGGCAATCGGCTGCAGCAAAACTATATGGCATCCAAAGCATTCCGCAAACAATTTTACTTGATAAAGAACAAAAAATTATTGCCAAAGGCTTGCGTGCCGAAAGTTTAGAGACTAAATTGACCGAATTGTTTAAATAAATTACTGCATAACTGTTGTTTTGTAAAACTAAAATACCTCTCTTGAAAACGATTGCCGGCTTTGGCTGGTTTATTATTTCGCTCCAATGTTGTGCCCAAAGCTATTTTCAGCAGCAAGTAAATTATAAAATAGATGTAAAGCTGGATGACGTTAAACACGAAATTACGGCCTTTGAAACAATTGAGTACATCAACAATTCTCCCGATGAACTCAACTATATTTATTTTCATTTGTGGCCCAATGCCTACAAAAACATAAACACCGCATGGGCAAAACAAATGTTGGAAGACGGCAATACATTATTTTATTTTTCTAAAGAAGAAGATAAAGGCTATATCGATCAACTTGACTTCCGGGTAAACGATAAACCTGTACTTCTTATGATAGATTCCTCGAATATTGATATTGCCCGCGTCATTTTAAATGAGCGACTCAAGCCCGGAGAAAAAATTACACTTACTACGCCTTTCCATGTTAAAATACCAAACGGAATGTTTTCGCGCATGGGGCACGAAGGTCAGCAATATCAAATTACACAATGGTATCCGAAACCGGCAGTGTACGACAAAAAAGGTTGGCATCCCATGCCTTATCTTGAACAAGGAGAATTTTATTCGGAGTTCGGAACTTTTGATGTAGCGATTACCGTTCCGAAAAATTATGTTGTAGGTGCCACCGGCGATTTACAAGATGAGGAAGAAAAAAAATGGATTGATCAAAAAGCAAACGAAACTCTTGCACGCGATACATTTCCGAATACGGATGACTTTCCTGCATCCGACACAGCCATTAAAACACTTCATTTTAAACAAGAAAATGTTCACGATTTCGCTTGGTTTTGCGATAAGCGTTATAACGTAATCCGTAGCCGGGTTGATTTACCTCATACACACCGTACCGTTACAACGTGGGCTTTATTTACCAATGGACAGGCAAAACTTTGGAAAAAAGCAACCGCTTATATTAACGACGCTTTGTATAATTACTCACTTTGGAACGGTGATTATCCTTACAACAACTGCACCGCCGTTGATGGCGCATTGAGTGCAGGAGCAGGAATGGAATACCCTAACATTACCGTTATTAATGCTACCAGCAATGCGTTCGATTTGGATGATGTAATTACCCACGAAGTAGGACACAATTGGTTTTATGGAGTACTGGGAAGTAACGAACGAGATCATGCATGGATGGACGAGGGGATCAATTCCTATAATGAATACCGGTATATTAAAAAAAAATATCCGAACTCATCTGTTTTTGGAGAAAGAAAACCCAAGAGAGATTTTTTTAACATCAATCGTTATTCGCATGTGTACCAAGGCTACATTACGTACTTATATTCGGCAGCACAAAATGTTGACGAACCTTGCGACCAGCCTGCTGCTAAATAC
>JADLGT010000183.1 GCA_020849195.1 Bacteroidia bacterium | reverse complement strand
CCATTCAGCTCCTTAATAAGTTTTTTAGTGTTGCGCTTATTTACAATAAATAGCCTAAAGGCCATTGAAATGTAAATGCGAAGTATATAAAAAAAGTTAAGCAACATATTCACCTTTAATATAAAAGAAAAATACCACTCCGGGTCGCCGGAATGGTATTTTATATGTTGCAGGTCTGTAAGCCGGGTTCTGTCTCCCTTTCGGGCTTCTATCATTTATCTGTTCCGGAAAAATTTCCGAAATCAATCAACCTACCCATCCTGATAAACAGCCGAAGCTGTTGTTGAAGCGGGCCGCTTCATAGCATCAGGACTTATTTGGTCTTTCAACTCCCGAGGTTTACCCAACTGCGTGTTGCCACAACAGTTCGTGAGCTCTTACCTCACGTTTTCACCCTTATCCCGCCAAAGCGAGACGGTAATTTTCTGCGGCACTTTCTGTTACTCAACATGTCTGTTAAATACGCCCGCTGTTCGCGAGGCAAGACGCCCTGTGTTGCCCGGACTTTCCTCCATTTGCCAATTGGCAAACAGCGATAGAACAACCTGCGGTGCAAAGGTAGTAAAATCAGCGCAATAGCACTTCGGTAGCACCAAATCCATACTTGGAATAAGGCGCATCGTAAAATTGAATTCTGTCGTAGGTTTGAAGCAGTTTATATATCTCGTGTTTCAGGCGACCTGTACCTACGCCATGTATGAAAGTTATTTTTTTTGCATTGGCATCAATTGCTTTTTCAAGCTCGCGCTTGCAATGGGTTATTTGTACGTCGAGTAATTGAGCCTTACTCATACCGGTATAGTTTTCTATAAGCTCATCAATGTGCAAATCAATTTCAAATTCGGGATTAGCAATAGAATGGGGTTTACTGGTTATTGTTGGCTGAGCTTGTTTTTGTTTCATGGCTTGAGCCAGATGATTGGGATTAATTTCGGCATGGTTCCAATTATACTCATCGCTAAACTCAATTACAGGAATTGCAAATGCAGGTTTTTGAACAAAAGGTGTTTGTATAAAGTTGTTTTGTTTATAAAAGCGTACAGGATTTACACGCAAAAATTCGGAAACAGGCGGGCGGGGATCGTGTGTAGAAATGCTGTAAAATAATAGTTCAATTTTTAAAGATGCAAATCGTTCAATCTCGCTCCGGCTGATTAATAAAACGGAATTATTTTTGCCCGAACTTATGTCGCCCGAACTAATTGTTACATAAGCCCCCGATCGTTTTACCGAAAGAGTAAATAAAACATCATATTCGGTAGTGTTCGATAGCATTAATTGTAATGGAGAGGCAACACTATTTTTTTCATCCTCGGATACAAACAAAACATAAACACCTTTAGCAAAGCCGGTAGTAGGAGAAGTATTAGGTTTTAAATTTTTTTTTCTTCTTCTATAATAATGGGTTGAAAAATTTCTTTTTCAGCTTCATTTGGACTATTTTCTACCTGAACCAATTCTTTTATAGAATATGGAATGTCAAATCCTTCTTCAATACGAACATTAACTGTGGTTTTATTTACAAAGCCACTGATTACTCCTTCGCCCTTTTCGTTAAGAAAACGAACTTTGTCGCCTATTTTAATTTGCATGATGCAAAGTTATACAATCACGCAATAAAACAGGAATTTAAGCGTATATAACACGTTTGCGTATCTTTACACCAATTGAAAAATTTCATCTGTATATATTTTTTTAAGTTTCTGTTGGTCAGATGGAATACGCCATATTCATTTTCGGTTTGCATACCGCAGGTATATGGCTATTTCATCAGAATATTTTTGGGAATTATTTTTCTTGCTCCCGTATTTTCGTGCAGGAAAGATCGCCTCATCACCGATACATCAGCAAAAATTGATTTTTCTACCGATTCGATTTTATTCGATACTGTTTTTACGAAAATAGGATCGGCAACAAAATCATTTTTAATTTACAACCGGCATAATAGCTCCATTAAAATATCGTCTATAAAATTTGCTTCGGGAACAAACTCTCAATTTATGATTAATGTAGATGGCACTCCGACTAAATCGTTAACGGATATTATCATCCCTCCCAAAGACAGTATTTTTGTTTTTGTACAAGTAAATGTAAATCCAACCAGTCAAAATAGTCCATTGGTAATACGCGACTCTATTCTTTTTGTAACAAACGGAAATTTGCAAAAAATAATTTTAGAAGCATGGGGGCAAGACGCATACTATCATAAGCCGAATGTTTTTTTTACAAATGGATTTGCATATTCGGTAATTACCTGTAACTCCACGTGGACAAACGATAAGCCGCATGTTATTTATGGTTATGCCGTTGTTGATTCGGCCTGCACGTTAACTATGCAGCCCGGCACACGTGTGTTTATGCACAAAGAGGCTGTACTGTGGGTATATAAAGACGGAACACTGAACATACAAGGGTCGGCAAGCAGTCCGGTAACTTTTCTTGGCGACAGGCTTGAACCCGAATACAGCGATATACCCGGTCAATGGGGAAAAATATGGCTCTCGGCTTTAAGCAAGGATAATAAAATTGACTGGGCTACAATACGAAACGCTGCCATAGGTATTCAAGCCGACACTGTTAATTTGGTTAACGCTAATCCTACACTACGATTAAGCAACACTATTATTGTAAACTCTTCCGCTGCAGCGTTGTATGGACAAGGGGCGCAAATTAATGCTTACAACTGTGTGTTTGGTAACAGCGGACAATACTCTGCAGCCCTTACTATTGGCGGTAAATACAGTTTCAAACATTGCACATTTGGAAATTACTGGGATTCGTTTAACTCTCAACGCACAACCCCGCTGCTGTTAATTAATAACTGGTATAAGGACATAAATGGAATTGCACATTCGCGTAGTATTGACAGCGCCTATTTTGGCAATTGCATTATTTACGGAAATCTTGGAAACGAAATAGGACTTGACTCGGGTTATGCCGGTAATTTTAAATATCGTTTCGAGAACTGTGTAATACGTACCGATGGAAGCTATAACTCATCTAACAGCTATCATAACAACACGTTTATCTACAAAAATCTTGATCCCGGATTTAAAGATCCTGCTCACAATGATTTTACTATTTCTTCCACCGGATCGGCAAAGGATAAAGGAAATTCTGTACTTGGCAATATGTATCCAAGCGATTTGAATAACCTACCGCGTAACATTGACACAGCGCCGGATATAGGAGCCTATGAGTTTAAGTAAATGTCGTATTCAAGGGGAACGAAAAGCACAATCTACTTCAGTAACGAATCTTTTGTCAGCAGCATATCGTCGATAAGTTTAACAACGAAATCCAATTGTTCTTTGCGTGTAAGGTCGGTAGTGTCAAGTACTATGGCATCTTTAGCCCGAGAAAGCGGACTGTCTTTACGATGTGTATCGTCGTAGTCGCGGTTCATCAAATTTATTGTT
>JADLGT010000182.1 GCA_020849195.1 Bacteroidia bacterium | reverse complement strand
GGCCTCTTTTAAGGTTACCAATGTTGATTGATTTGCCGAATCCTTTTTTGGCGATTTGGCCATACACATCAAATATTTCAAACATCGTTTCGCCGGAGAACATGAGCTCTTCCGAATTTTTTGATGTGCTGAAACTTAACTGAGGTTCGGTAGAAATAACCGAAATGGTTTTTGAATATTTTGGCAATGCGCCGTAGCCAATTTGTTTAATACGAAATTTATTTTCGCCCGAATGTAATTCAGTTTGGAAAGAATATTTGTTCTCGCTTGCTGTACCTGCACCCTGAACCTCTCCTACCGGAATCCATTTATTCCATTTGAATTGCTCAATAATGAAAGGAAGAGCTCCACTTTCGTTTATTGTACTCCACGTAAGCAGTCCTTTTTCTGAAAGCATCATTGTTGTGGTTTCGTACGAAGCCTTTGGTTTTAATGCTTCCGGGTTTAACACGCGAGGGCTGCAATCATTCTTATGCCGTATTTCAACTGTAACAGCCTGTCCGTATTTCAGTTGATAGGCTGCTAAATCAATTTCGATAGATGAGGAATTTATTTCGTCGGTAGATACGGCTCCATTAACAAGTATCTCGTAAGTGCAAAAACCAACACCCGAACTTGCAAAACTATTTTGAATGTAGAGGTTTTTGTTTTGATATTTTCCCTCAATAACAATAGTTTTGGAAAAGGCTGACGCAACGAACGTAAGACCCAAAATAGCTATGAATAAATTTTTCATGATTAAGCTGTAAATTTAGCGATAATGCTCTTGGGAAGCAAGTAAAGATTGGGGGATTTACTGTAATAATTTCAACAAATCAGCGTGGTTTTCAACAAAATTTGAGAATTGCGGAAGTAATCTCTTTTAATGGCTCTTTAATTTTATGAAAGCGAACAAAGCTGATAAAACCAATAATATAAAGAGGATAAGTATATACGATCTGCGAAAGTGTATTCTATTTACGTTTATTTCTTTTCGGTATGCCCATACCATGCTTGCAATAAACAGTACAAAAAAGACGGCTGCAAATATCCAATGCCCTTTACCTACATTCATTGTTAATTATTTTTACAAATATAGCAGAGGTTTTACTACTTGTTTTCGGAATTTTACAAACGTTTTTAAAACTATGCGTTTCAATAAAATTTTTGCTATTTTATTTTTGTTACTTACCGTTTCTGCCGGTCAGCTTTTTCAAAGCAGGCTTCAAAAAGGGTTTGAGGCTTTGCGCATATATGATTATTTTAAAGCAAGGCAATTGTTTATTAAATCGCTTAAAAAACATTCGGCGGGTGCTGCATTCGGTCTCAGTACTATTTACTCGCGCAACGATAATCCTTTTTACAACATTGATACTGCTTATGCCTATGTGTTGAAATGCCAGCAGTCATTGACTCAATTAAGTCCCGACGAAAAACAAAAATTATTAAAACTTAATGTTGACGAACGTGCTGTACTGCAACTCAAAAAAACAATTCAGCAGAGAGCCTTTGAGATGTATAAAACTAAAAACTCCATTGATGAATACAATAAATACATAGCGTTTTATTCCGATGCGGATCAGATTGCTGATGCGATAATGTATCGCGATGGCTTGGCATACACTGCAGCTTCATTAATCAACACATCACGAGCCTACAAAGATTTTATTAACACATACCCACGTGCATTACAACTTAAAGAAGCGAAAGAACATTACGAAGAATTATTGTATGCCGAGTTGACCCGAGATAATTCCTTGACGAGTTACGAAAATTTTTCAACTATGTATCCTCATAGTCCTTTTGTCGCCGAAGCCGAAAATGCCGTTTATGCCTTAAGCACAGCTAACGGAACCATTGAAGAGTACCATTCGTTTATTAAAAAACATTCTAAAAACCATAATGTAGAAACAGCCTGGCACAATATTTACGCACTTTACACAAGCGATTTCAGCCCTGTTCGTATAGCAAAATTTCGTGATGATTTTCCGGACTATCCTTACCTGGAAACAGTTAATCGCGATTTAGAATTATCTCTGTTACACTTTTTTAAAGTGAAAGAAAATAATCATTATGGTTTTATTGACTCAACAGGACAAATACGTGTAGCTTGTATTTACGATTGGGTTGAAGATTTTTCTGAAGGACTTGCTGCCGTAGGTCTGAATGGGAAGGCAGGATTTATTAATAAATCGGGACGCACCATTGTGCCAATAATTTATGAAGAAGTAGAATCGTTTAATAATGGCTTTTCCGCAGTAAAACAAAATGGTAAAGCAGGACTTGTAAATAAAGCCGGTAAATTAGTTCTGCCGGCGAAATACGAAGATGTTTTTAATTTCTCGGAAGGCTTGGCGGCGGTTATACAAAACGGAAAATATGGATTTATAGATCAATATTGTAATCCGGTAATTGCACCACAATTTAATAAAGCAGGCGATTTTAATAATGGTTTGGCTTATGTGGAAGTAGGTGGACAATGGGGCTATATTAATAAGAATGGCGATGTGGTTATACCCTGCAAGTACGATCAAACCGATAACTTCGAAGATGGCGTAGCACAAGTCCAATACCTGCGTAAGTATGGTTTAATTAATACAAAAGGGGAGCTGCTTACCGCTTTTGAGTTTGACAAAATGAATAATTTTTCCGAAGACCTATGCTTGGTTGTTAAGGATGGAAAATATGGTTTCATTGATCGTAATGGGACGCCGGTTATTGCGGTAGAATATGATTATTCGAACGACGTGAGCCTTTCGGAAGGTTTTAAAAATGGTTTATTTAAAGCAGAAAAAAATAAAAAGCAAGGGTTAATAGATGTTACAGGAAGAATGATTGTACCCCGCGATTTTGAATCGGTTAATGTTTTTTCGGAAGGATATGCCGCAGTGCAAAAGAAAGGAAAATGGGGATATATCGACAAGAAAATGAAGTTGCAAATTCCTTTCCATTACGAATCGGCCGGCGCATTTTGTGAAGGTCTTGCTCGTGTAAAAAAAGATAATAAATATGGGTTTATAGATAAAACCGGAAAAACAATTATTCCTTTTGAATACGATGAGGCACAAAATTTCAAAAACGGATTGTCGCCGGTTGTTAAAGATGCTAAGCAAGGAATTATTGATAGCGCCGGCAACATTGTTATTAACGCCGATATGGATGAAATAAAATTTATTGGTGATGCAAATTTGAAATTAACCCGGCAGGGAAAAATAGCCTATTTTAATTTGAATACGTGCCGATATTTTTGGAAAGAAAAATTATTTTAACTGCAATTTTGAAAATTCAATTGCACAATAGCAGGATAATATTGAGGACATCGTAATTTATTTTCTTACCGATGAGTTGAAATGTTTTACGCCAATCAATTGGTCGTAGTTGATGCCTTGCTCGCGGTAATACACAAATACGGTGTAATCATTTTCTGTTTCAAAATGCATCCCTTCAATAACGGTTTCATCACCGACTGTTTCCCCATCTTTTAAAAATACATATTCATAATTGTAATACCCTTGTTTCAGATAGATTGTTGCTTCATATCCTTTACGTTCGGCGTTATAGTTCATTTTAAATTCTTTTTTAAATTGCCAGTCGCTTAATCCTCCTAAAATATAAATGTCGCCGTCTGTAAACAATTCATTGTTTGCTAAAAAAAAGTGAACATAAACGTAATCGGCTTCACACTCGCTGTTGTTGGCTTCATTCATTTTAACAAGATAGCGGCCATTTATATCCTGCAAGCTAGTGTAGCGTTTAAACGTTCTTTTTTCGTCGGGTGTAAGCCATGCATGGTTGTGAGCCGAGTCGTAACTTATTTTTTGTATTCGCATAGTTTGAAAACGCAAGGTTTTTAAATCAAAATTTCTGAACTCGTTTCCGCCTGTAAAAACATTTTCTTCATCGTAATCATAATCAAAAATATTTTCTTTTACATATTTAGGTTTCAAATTGCTTATTGCATTGTCTCTGCGCCCATTTTGAGCAATAACTACTTTCAGATTGTCGTAGGGGTTGGCAATGTCGTAATCG
>JADLGT010000181.1 GCA_020849195.1 Bacteroidia bacterium | reverse complement strand
TAAGATTAGAGCCGTGTCGCGCAACACTTTGGCTTTGCAAAAATTAAAAGATGAGTGTGCAAAAGCAGGAAATACTATTGGTATTATTTCCATTGACCTTGCCAATGAAAATTTATCTGAAAAACTTGTTCCGGCAATACAAGATCAATTTTCGTATGTAGATGTACTTATTAATAATGCCGGCACCCTTGTAAATAAACCTTTCGAGCAGATTAGCGATCGTGATTTGGAGCAGATATACAATGTAAATGTTCTTAGTTTATTTAAACTTACCCGCGATTTAATTCCCTTGTTAACACAATCTAAATTACGCGCCCATGTTGTAAACATAAGCAGCATGGGAGGGATTTTGGGCAGCGTTAAATTTCCCGGACTTACGGCATATAGTTCGAGCAAAGGAGCTGTAGCTATTTTAACCGAGTGTTTGGCCGAAGAGTTTAAGCAGTCAAATCTTTCATTTAATTGTTTGGCTTTGGGAGCGGCTCAAACCGAAATGTTAGAAGAGGCCTTCCCCGGATATAAAGCACCATTAACTGCATTGCAGATGGCCGCTTACATTGCCGACTTTGCATTAAATGGGCACAAGTATTTTAACGGAAAAGTACTACCGGTTTCTTTATCAACTCCGTGAAAAAGTTCAACCCCTTCGGGGTTGCAGAAGTAGCAAACAAAACACTCGGATTCCATCCGAGTATAATAATATTATAGCCCTTCGGGCTATTGCCCAATTTATACCAAAGTTTAGCAAATGCCTCTGATAGCTATCAAAATCATAATCTTCCTAAAAGACCGATTGAATCTGTGGTTCATCGGGATTAACTCTGACGATACAATCAATGGTTATACAGAGTGCGTTTTATGCTCGGATTACATCCGAGTATATCAACTCCGTGAAAAAGTTCAACCCCTTCGGGGTTGCAGAAGCAGCAAACAAAACTCTCGGATTCCATCCGAGTATAATAATACCGATGTGATATCTGTAATGGACCAATTTCATTGGCCCAAACAGCTATCCGATCGGCATTATACCAATATTGATTGGAAAAACTATAAATCAAATTGGTATAACATTATAGCCCTTCGGGCTATTGCCCAATTTATACCAAAGTTTAGCAAATGCCTCTGATAGCTATCAAAATCATAATCTTCCTAAAAGACCGATTGAATCTGTGGTTCATCGGGATTAACCCTGGCGATACAATCAATGCTTACACAGAGTGCGTTTTATGCTGCACTTCTAATGTACAATACGAATTATGGCTTAATCCGAAAAGCGATAGTTTTTAGTGCTACCGGATGTTGTTTTTTTGTAAGAATCATTTTGCGTACGAGCTTATTTGAAAATACTTTTTTAAGATTTTTAATTTCAGCTACCGGAACTTGATTTGAAATAAGTTTTGAAATTATTTTTTGGGCAGTGAAGCTTCTGAATTTTTTTTGTAAAATACTACACAGTTTCTTTCTGTTTTTTATTCTTCGGCTGTTGGTGTTAAACTTAGGGTTTGTTGCTAATTCAGGTATGTTTAAGGTGGCGCAAAGTTTTTCAAATTGTTGATTGGTGCCTATTGCCAGCACAATACTCACTTTGTCTTTGCTTGTCATTATTTCACCGTAAGGTGCTATGGTTGGGTGAAGCGACCCTGTTCTTAGCGGAATGTGTTTGGCAAGAAGCCAGTTGGCTCCCTGATTGGCGAGTGAAGCAATAGCCGAATCATACAGCGAAGTTTCTACATAACAACCTTTGTTCGTTTTTAATCTATTCATCAAAGCAATTAAAATGGCTTCTTTCAATTGATGGGCAGTAAGTATATCAATTAAAGCTACCGGCATTTTAAGCGGTCCGCTTTCGGGTGTGCCATTCATCGACATATAACCGGTTTCGGCTTGCAATATCAAATCGAAAGCAAGTCTTTTATCATTTTCTCCAAATCCGGAGATATGCGCATAAATTATTCGAGGGTTTAATTTTTTAATGTGCGTATAATCAAGACCAAGTTTTTTTGCATCTCCACTTTTGTAATTACTTATTAAAATATCGGACGAACGGATAAGTGCAATTGCCTTCTTTTTATCTTTTGTGGAAGTAAGATCGAGGAACAAAGATTTTTTTCCCCAGTTAACCGATGAATAATAAGCGGACGGAGTATTTTGTTTTTCGGAAGGAAGTTTCCATTTTCTGGTAATGTCTCCGCCGGCAAGTTTGTTTTCAATTTTTATAACTTTTGCACCCAGTTCGGCAAAAAACATTCCTACTGCCGGTCCTGCCAAAACATTTGAGAACTCAATAACCCGGATGGTTTTAAATAAATTTTGCATTAATTACATTATAAACGAAACGCTGTATTTTTTTGTATTTGCTGCATTGTCGGTTACGTACAGCACTAGTGTGTGATGCTTACTTTTATTATTTAATGGATTGTATTGCGCCGATTTATCTATAATGTAGTACAGCATATTTTTTTTATGTTCATATTCCATCAGCACCCAGTTGTCATCTATATATGCCGAAAAAGATTTTATCCCCGAAAAATTATCTCCAACTTTAAATGCAATTTGCTTTAGCTTCGAACAGTTTTTTCCGGCGCTTATATTTACAGGTTTAATTGCGGGGGCAATTGTGTCAATAAAAATAACATAAGCGCCAAACTGTTTTACTTTGGCAACAACTTTATTGTCGGCAATTTCTCCTCCTGCATATTCTTTACTACCGGCTTTATTAATTCTTGCAAGTATCAAATGTTTTTTCAACGAGTCATTAACAGGTATAGGCTGAATAGTTAGGGTATAGGCATCGTTCAGAGGGACCTCCGATGAGTGGATGTGATATATTTTCGAGTAACATCCTACAGGAACATTTTTTGAAGTCGAGTACCTGAAATAAATATCGTCGTACAAAATATTGGCCGGTAAATCAACTAGTATATTTTCCGATTCGAATTTATTAGGCTCCGTACAACGGAATAGTTTAGTGTAAGCCGAATCAACTATTTTTTTTTCAGCACCCGGACGTTCCGATTTTACAGGAAACTCAAGCACTGTGGCGTTTCCATATATATCTTTTACGGTATATTTTATTGTATAAACAGCATTGTCGGTAAAATTTACAATTCCTTTATTAACTACATCTTTATACACGCCAAGCTTGTTATTGGTTTCAACGTAACTACGATGAATAAGGCGGCCGGTTTTAAGATAGGTAGGGTAGTCGGTAAAGGTGTTTATGGCGCGTGTTTGGTCAAAGCCAACTTTATTTAATTCGCTTAAAAAAATCCGTTTGTTATTTACTTGCAACTCAATAGAGTAAATTCCATTTTTTCCGCCACGGCGCGTTTCGGTATCGTAACCTTGTAATCCGAAATAAATATTTCCGCTTAATTTAATTGTATCGGGTGTAACAGGTTTTAAACCCTGGGGGGTATTTTTAAGAGAATATTCATGTGCATTATTTATTTTATTTATCGTTGCATTTTTATTGACCGGAAAAATTTTTAATCGCTCCAGTTGCGGTTTCGCATTATCGGTAACCGGCATACCGAACAAAAGAGGGTTTAGAGCTTTTTCACTTTTTTCTTCTCGTATTTCGAAATGCAGATGCGGGCCGCTGGAATGTCCGGTGTTACCGGAAAAGGCAATCACCTGTCCTTTTTTAATTAATAGCTCCTTCGGTTTTGGGAATAATTCAATCGTAAATAATTTCTGTTTGTATTGTTCATGTTTAGTATATGCTCCAATAGAATCGGCAAATGAACTGAGATGAGCGTAAACAGACACATAGCCGTTAGGGTGCGTAACGTACAAAACTCTACCATAACCATAAGAAGAAATTTTTATGCGTGAAACATAGCCATCGGCAATGGCGTACACAGGCAATCCCTCCCGGCTAAATGTTTTAATATCGAGACCGCCATGAAAATGATTGGGTCGCAGTTCGGCAAAATTTCCGGCAAGAATTATGGTCGTATCGACCGGAGAACGAAAATAATTTTTTGGAAACTCTTCTTGAGCGGCAATTGTTCCAACCAGAATAAAGTAAAGTAAAATCAGCAAACGCATATACTGCAAAAATACTTTGTAAAATAATGCTCAACTGATTTTCAAAAGCAAAATTTCAACAAGGGAAGGCTCATAAATTATGGTTTGCGGATGCGATGGAGGTATTCAATTAATAGACATAATTGATTTTCATAAATCTATATTATTTGTAATTATATTTCATAAAATCTAATTGTTTTTCATATCCTTTGCAGGGTAATTCTTTTTCATACAAACACATGAAAAACACATGGTTTCCAAAAATTAATATAAATAAAACTCAATTCTGTTTTCTTCTCTTAATAATGCCCCATACTACTGCTCCAATAACTAAAGCTATCGCAGCAATTAAGCTGATAAAGGCATTCATATTTTCTTTAATAATCTCTTTCACTTTCTCAGTGGTAAATTCTTCCTTTTGCAAAACCATTCCTTCTTGTTTCGGCCCGCTGCTAACACCGGTTCTTACATTATTAATGTCCTTATTGTAAGTTTCCTTTAATGTTCCCGTGAGATTTTGTTCGATCATGGCTTTTAGCTTGCTGTTATCACAAACAAATCCACTGCACCCGGCTTTAAAGTCTTTTACCAATCCGGCATGTAGATTAACAATATCCTTTACGACTGCTTCACTTGGTTTCCAGTAACC
>JADLGT010000180.1 GCA_020849195.1 Bacteroidia bacterium | reverse complement strand
CCATTCATTTGTTCGTAGGTAGCAATATTTTCCGTTAATGCTTTCACCACACGCTTGGCATGTTGAGGTGTGAGTACAATACGCGATTTTACTTTTGCCTTTGGAATACCCGGCATCATTTTAATGAAGTCGATCACAAATTCAGATTGTGAGTGTGTGATTATTGCAAGATTCGAATAAATTCCTTCTGCAATTTCTTCGGTAAGTTCAATATCTATCTTCTGTTGTTTATTTTGATTTTCCATAATATTTATTTTATATAGTTGCTCATTTCTATTTGTATTCTTTTGGCTTCCTTGGCCGCCATATCGGCAAAATCTGTTCCTGTGCCTGCATAAATAATACCGCGGCTGTTGTTTACCAGCAAACCTATGTCTTTTGATAATCCGTATTTGCAAACATCTTCTAACGAACCTCCCTGCGCCCCAATTCCGGGCACCAATAAAAAATAATCAGGAATTATTGCTCTAATATCTTTTAACCATTCGGCCTTTGTAGCGCCAACAACAAACATCATATTCTCATCCGATCCCCATGAGCGGCAAGAAGTGATAACGTGTTTGTATAATTCTTTAAAACCGGGATCTAACATTTGAAAATCTGATGAACCCGGATTAGATGTTAGTGCTAAAACTATTGCCCATTTACCTTTGTATTGCAAAAACGGTTCAATTGAATCTTTGCCCATGTAGGGCGCAACGGTTATGGCATCGGCATTCATGGTTTGCAAAAATGCCTTTGCATACATCGCGCTGGTATTTCCAATATCTCCGCGCTTGGCATCGGCAATCACAAAATGTTTTGGGTATTTAGTTTTGATGTACAGAATAGTTTTTTCCAACGCGGCCACACCTTTTAATCCATAAGCTTCATAAAAAGCGGAGTTGGGTTTAAAGGAAACGCAATATGGCGCAGTTGCATCAATAATGGCGCGGTTAAATTCAAAAATAAGATCATCTGAATTTTTTAAATGCAAGGGCATTTTATCGGTGTCAGGATCCAGTCCAACACACAAAAAACTTTTCTTAGTGCGAATTTGCTCTATGAGTTCTTTTTTTGTCATATTCTGTTCAAACAGCTTTCAATTAAAACATCAACGCTCTTTTTATAATCACTTGTAAACTCTTTGCGCACTCTATTAGCAATAATTACACAAATGGTTAAACATTCATGGCCCAACAATTTCCCTAGGCCATAAAGCGCCGATGTTTCCATCTCGAAATTAGTGATCTTTTTGTTATCAAAATTAAATTCGCTCAATAATTCGTTGATGTTGGGTTTAGCGGCCTTTAAACGTATTTGGCGGCCTTGCGGACCGTAAAATCCGGGCGCGGTTGCAGTAATTCCTTTATGAAATCCTTCATCAAATTTTGATAGTAGTTTGTCAGAAGCTTTTACACAATACGGAAATGGGAGGTTAGGGGTCCAGCCCGAATGCTTCATAAATGCCTTACTTATGGCATCTTCGTTAATGCTCGTAAAATTACCGTAATAATTTAGCAAACCATCAAAGCCTAATCCGTGTGTACTAACCACCAAATCATTTACCGGAATTTCTTGTTGCAATGCGCCACTGGTTCCTAAACGAATAATATTAAGCGAACGTAATTTAGAATTTTGAGTTCGTGTTTTTGGATCAATGTTCACGGCTGCATCCAATTCGTTCATCACAATATCTATATTATCGGTACCAATGCCTGTACTTAATACGGTAATTCTTTTCTTGTTATACCAACCTGTATGGGTAATAAATTCGCGATGCTGTGTTTTAAAATCTATTTTTGAAAAACATGCAGATATCTGCGCAACGCGCCCCTGATCACCTACAACAATTACATCGTCGGCAATATCCTCATTTAATAAATTAATGTGGTAAACACGTCCTTCCGGTGTAAGTATTAATTCTGTTTCGGGGAATTGCGACATAATTCGGCTAAGGTACAAAATAAGAGGCAAAAACCACAGATGCGCTTGTGGGCGCTAAACAGAGGTTTGCATGAAGATACGCAGAGCCCAACCACATGCATAAAAACACAGAAAGGAAGCTATGCCTCCTTTCTGTGTGTAGTTCAATGAATAAAATCTGTGTACTCTGTGGGTTCGGGTTCTAAAATTAATAATAAACAGCTCTTCTAACCTCACTAATATGCTTGCTAAAGCGGATAACCTGACGTGTATATCCGTATTCGTTATCATACCATACATATAACACTATACTTTTTTTATCCGGAGAAATAATAGTGGCATTGCTATCAAAAACGCTAGCGCAAGGATTGCCAATCACATCGGTACTTACTAACTCATTGCTAAATGCATATTGAATTTGCTCTACTAATTGGCCTTCTAAGGCATATTTTTTTACAAGGTCGTTAACCTCTTCTTTTGTTGCTTCTTTATTTATGGTTAAATTTAAAATAGCTAAGGATACATTTGGAGTTGGTACGCGTACTGAGTTTGCTGTAAATTTTCCTGATAAATGTGGCAGCACTTTTTTCAAAGCACTTTCGGCACCTGTTTCTGTAATAACCATATTTAAGGCTGCCGAACGTCCGCGACGATATTTTTTATGGTAGTTATCCAATAAGTTTTGATCGTTGGTGTACGAGTGTACTGTTTCAATGTGTCCTTTTTGTATTCCTAATTCTTTATCAATAATATAAAGTATTGGCATAATGGCATTGGTTGTACAGCTGGCTGCCGAAAATATTTTTTGTTTTTTAGGATCAACTGTTTCGTGATTTACACCGTGTACAACGTTTGGAACATCGCCTTTTGCCGGAGCGGTTAATAAAACTTTGTCAATTCCTTTAGCTTGTAAATGGCGACTCAATTCTTTATCATCACGAAACACGCCTGTATTATCAATAAGCAATGCGTTATTTATACCGTATTTGGTATAATCAACATCTTCCGGATTTTTTGCATCAATCATGTGTACGGTGTGCCCGTTAATGATCAAAGCTTTGTTTGCAAGATCTTCAATTACTGTGCCCGGAAACGGACCATGCACCGAATCGGTACGTAAAAGATCGGCGCGCTTAACTATTTCTTCGTTGCTGCTACCGCGTGTTACAATGGCGCGTAAACGCAATTGTTCTCCTTTTCCTGCTTGCGATATCAACTCACGCGCGGCTAATCTGCCTATTCGGCCAAAGCCAAACAGCACCACATCTTTGGGCGAGTTAACTGCTTTTTTTCCAATAAAGTTTTTTAATTTATCATTAATAAAATCGCCGTGTGTTTTGTATTTGGTTTTTTCGTTATGCCATTCAAAAGCCAATTTTCCAATGTCAATACGGCTTGCGCACACATCTTTTTTATAAATTTCGCTGGCCAATGCGGCCGAGTCGTATACGGTAATCGGTTTTTTTACAATGTTCTTTGCATACAAATGCAAATTCATTATTTCGCTCGCACTTCTGTCGTGCAATTGGTTGCGAAACAAAATAAGTTCAACCGAACGTTCAAAATATAATTTTCCTATATACCCAATCAGGTCAAGGGCTGCTTTTTCGTGTTCTATCCAGTCGTTCAACTGACTTTGATAATCGGTATTTACTTTTTCAAGAGATTCCATGTGCTTTTTTTT
>JADLGT010000179.1 GCA_020849195.1 Bacteroidia bacterium | reverse complement strand
TGTGCTAAGGCTAATCCTGAACCTTTCTTCCCGAAGGGAAAAATAAAAAACAAAGAAAGAAAAATTGTAACGGAAAAATATTTTCTCACGCCGCCGAAGATAGGGGCATTTTGGAAAAGAGGGCAGTGTTGAAGCCGGATTTTACAAGTGATTTTACAAAATAGCTGTAAAGCGCGGTGCATGGGGAGTGGTCGGGATGCTTGGCTAAAAGGCATAAGAGGGATTAATGGTAAGCGTCAGTTCGCCCGACTTTGTATTATTTTGATCGGTGGGTAATCGCATAAGGTAGTTGCAAGTAAAGCCCAGTGCAGGTTTTCCGTATATCGTATTCTTTACTTTGGGACTGTAATTTAGTGTTATTCTCGAATTAAATATATTGTTGTTTATTTTTCCGTTGCTTAATGCACGGTTAAATGTGCTACCCGCACTTATTCGCATGGTATTATTTATTAAATTTTTTCCCAAGGTGAAGTTGGGACCATAGTAAATGGTGTTCAACGCAGTCATCTCGCTCCGATTTACATTTAACGCAATGTTGGCTGTTGTTTTTGCGGGTTGCCAATTTATGGTGTATCCAACATTTCCACTATAGACTACTGTAGGTATTGCTGCCTGTGTAGTTGTTGCCTGTCCGCTTACCTGGTATGATGCTGCAAACAGAATAGCTTGTTTTAATTTACTTTCGCCAAAACTATAATTCGTTCCCACATTTGCGCTTTTTGTTACCTGATAAAAATTTAACGTGTCGAGGGTATTGTAAAAAAATGGATCATTTTGTGGGCGTGTTTTTGTATAACTACTGAAATTGGAACACGAAGCATACATAGATAATTTATTGTTTAATGTAATAGCAATGTTTGCGGCATTTACAAAACGATGCGTGTCATTAAGTTTTGTTTTGTCGAGATTGTTTCGCTGAAAGCCCGAGTTTAACGAGCAATTAATTTTTCCGTTTAACAGTTTGAACGATGGCGAAACCGTAATGTTTTCCATGTCGTTATTAAAATAATAGGCGCCCAGGGTTTGGTAGTCGGGGTCAACGCGTTCGTATTTCAACTGAATATTAAACTGCCGGGCATTATACCCTAACGCTGTTTTATATGCGCTGAAAAATTGCGAAGTGGAATGCATGGTAAATAAACCCGGCAAATAATTTTTTCGGTTCGGGTTTGTTTCAATATCCGACAATACGTTACGAGTTAAACCCGACAGTGCGTATTCGCCTTCGAGCGAAAAATGTGTATTGAGTTTTGTTTTCCCGATAACTCCGATAACCATATTTTCTTTGGGTGTAACTTGCGTGTTGAGAGGAATAAAAGGGATTGACGAGGGATCGTCGCCGGCTCTAAATAAAATTAGATGCAGTGCGGAACCATTTTTTTCATAGCCTATTTTTGTACCATAACCCAATCGTTTATAAGCCATGTTTGCGTCAGACCCTGCAACAGCATTGTACGGAACCGGTGCATTTAATCGCCCGCACATTGCGCTGATGCGCCAGTTGCCCGGAGTAAGTTCAATGCCTCCTCCTGCAAAAATATAGCCGGCAAGCGTGTACGACGAAAATGTCATACTGTTAAAACCAATATAACTTTTAAACCATTTGTATTGTGGCGCAAGACTTACCTTATTAAACGGCTGCGTAAATGTGCTCTGCTGATTGCTGTAACTATAACTGAACGGAATACTCCAGTCGATGACCGAAACAGAAAGGCTCCCCGACAAATACCATGCGTATGGCACCCGGCGAGACGGCATCCCGTAAGCAGAATATCCGATAGAAGAAAAATTAAGTCCGCCGCCAACTTTAAACATGTCTTTTTGTCCAATCTTTTCAATGTTTTGTGCAGGGGCAACACTAACAATCAAAACGAAAAAACAAAAGACTATTTTTTGAAAATCAAAACGCATACAGAAAAGCTATTGAGAAACAATTATTGTTTTCTGCTGTATGTCGTGCTCGGCGGTTACTTTTAAAATATAGGTTCCGTTTTCGGCCTGCGGAATTGTAACCGTCCCCATATAATAATCGCTTGCCGGAATAATCTGTTTGTATTTTTCGACGCTGCTCGCATCAAAAATTTGGATAACACTAATTTGTTTTGTGTACAATTTTAACTCCACCGAAAATGTGCCATTATTCGGATTCGGATAAATGGTCAACTTTTCTATTCCGTTATTATTTCCTGAAGTAAGATGGGTGGAATCGGCAGGAGTAAAATAAATCGTTTTGTTCAACACCATTTCGCAAGTTCCATAATACGCTTTCATGGTAATGGTTGCCGATCCATTTTTAGTATATACAATAACCGGCGCAAACATATTGGAGTCTATGCGTTGTGCCTCCAGCGGAAGTTGCCATATTATTGTATCCGGGCGCGGGTTGCTTATGTCAACAACCACAAATGTGTCTCCATTTAAATTATTGGTTGAAACAAGGAAGTCGGCTGTTGGCATTGAGCTGTTGTTAGACAATTCGGCTGTTGTTGTTTGCATACAACCCAAAGTATCTTTAATGCTGATTTTATACTGCCCTTTATTGAGTCCGGAAAAAACGGGCGATGTTTGAAAACTGCTACCGTCGATTGAATATGTATATGGTGGAACTCCATTAGTTGCGTTAACTTGTAGCTCGCCGGTTGCGCTGTTGGGGTCGCACGATTGAAAAGCAGCAACTGTTGCAGAAATAGGCGGCGGAACAAAAATGTAAATACTATCTGATCCAACACAGCCATTGCTATCAGAAATTGTAACTGTATAAATTGATGTATCTGTTGGCGAAACAATTTGTGAGTTGTTAGTACCAATTACTGTTCCGCTTTTCATCCATAGGTATGAGTAGGGCAATGTTCCGCCTACGGGGCTTGCGGAGAGCATTATGTTGCTTCCGCTACAAATTGTTGAATCGCGGGATGAATTTAGTTCGAGCGATTTTTTAAAATCAACAACAACAGATTGAGAGCTGTCACATCCGTTAATTGTATCGGAAACAATAAGGGTGTAGGTTCCGGGCACAGCCGCCGTAGCGGGATTTAACGAAGTGTAATTCCCGGGACCAATCCAATTCATTTTACTATTTGGTGAAACAGAGCTGCCATTTAACAAAACGGTGTGTGTGGAGCAGGTAAGCGTTCCGCCCGAAGGCGCAGTCAGAAAAGGCTTGTAAGCATTGTTACTAACTATTGTTATTGCTGTTGACTTAC
>JADLGT010000178.1 GCA_020849195.1 Bacteroidia bacterium | reverse complement strand
TGATAGTCATCTTTTAGGTTAGCTACGTGTGGGTCGCTTCTGCTCTTCAAATACAAAATACGGTAACATTGTTTGCCATCCCTTGTATTTGTAATGGCGGGCTCCGTAATGTCGCCTACTTTCATACGATCAATGGTAAAAGCAAGAGAAGGATCAAACTGTCCGAGGTCGGCTTTTTCAAACTTGGTTGCTCCACTAACCGGATTACTCACAAGTCCCCCGTTTTGTCTGCTTTCTTCATCATCCGAAAAACGAGAGGCCGCTTCACGGAACGAAATAGAATCGCGTTTAATTACTTTGTAAATACTATCTAAAATTTCTCCTGCTTTCACCAAATCGGCAGGTGTTGATTTTGGCATAATAAGAATGTGGCGCACATGAACCATTTCTCCCAACTTAGCTAAGGCTTGAATGATATGATAGCCATAAGTTGTTTCAAAAACCTGCGACACATCACCCGGATTAAGTTTAAAGGCAACAGCTTCAAACTCGGGAACCATCATGCCTCTTTTTACTGTATCTAAATCGCCACCTCTTGCTGCCGAGCCCGGATCTTCCGAGTACAAAGCTGCAAGAGCAGCAAAATCTTCTCCTTTCAAGATGCGTTCTCTCAATTTTTCCAAGCGCTCCTTTGCATCTTTTTTTGCTGCGGTCGAAATAGGCGGCTTTTTAATAATTTGACCAATCTCTACTTCTTCATTGATGAACGGCAGGCTGTCTTTTGGAAGTTTTCCATAATACATTCTTACATCAGAAGGTGTAACGCTTATATCTTCGGTTATTTTACCTTGCATCTTTTGAGCTTGTAGCAGGTCTTTTATATCGTCGCGTAGTTCATTTTTAAAATCGTCGATCGACTTGCCATAAAACTGAATAAATTTTTCTTCCGATCCGAATTGATTTGTAAAATAGCGAATACGCCTGTCGAGCTCTTGTTCCACCTGTGCATCTGTTACCATCACACTATCTTTTTGCGCTTGAGCTATAAGCAATCGCTGAAACAAAAGTTGCTCCATTAACTTACAGCGTATAATATAGGGGTCGGTTTTTTCGGCTTTAGAAACATGTTGGAGGTACTGCGACTCGAGCTGAGACTTAGTAACTATTCCATTTCCAACAACGGCAATAACTTTATCGATTACATTTTTCTGAGCAGAAAATTTAAATGGTGCAAACAATAATACCGATACAATAAGTGTATAGAAATAGTTTCTCAAAATTTCGTTATTTAAACTCTTCGACATTTTTATTTCCACCGGCTTCTTTCAGTACTTCCGCCTTCATACTGCTGATGAGTTCCAGTTTTCTTTTGTTCAAAATTATATTTTTTATATTTTCTTTTTCAAAAGCTAGTGGCGAAATACTGTTTTTAATTTGAAAGCCCTTAATGTTAACAAAATAAAGGCTCGACGAATCGCTTACTTCAATGAAACGATTATTCTGCAGAAATAATTCTTTATTGTAAGCGGCTTGTATCGGAATTTCTTTCAATAAATCATCGAAAAGAAGCCACGAATTATCATCTAAATAAAAATTTTCGGCGTATTGGTGGCAATAGCTCTCCAGCAACTCTCTGTCTTTGGGCAATTCCGATCGGTACCATGTTTTTATCTTTTGGATTTTGGGCGACTTTTTACTCACTTTAACATAAAGTACTTTAATAATATTATCTTTTAGTTCAAAATTATTTTTATTCTGGCTATAATAAGTTTCTATTTCTTCCGAAGTTATTACCGTATCGAGTTTTTGTTTAATCAATTCACGTTCGTATGCAAATGTTATTAACGAGTTGCGGTAATCTTTTATTTGTTTATCTACATTTTTTTGTTCTTCAGTAAGGTTCTGCTCAGCCTTATGAAGAATAAGGTTTTCAGCTATCCATCCGTTTATATATTTTTTTACAAGCGCAATGCTATCTTCCGGCTTCAGTCCTTTAGGTACAATACCTTTCACATCATCAGTATAAAGGTAATTTTCATATACACGCGCTAAAGCATCTGCGTGTTTGTCTTTTTTTATTTTGCAGGAGAAAGAAGTAATCATTATAAATATATAAAGCAATCTCTTCATATAATAAAACAAAAGGTATGAGCTTTATTGATTCGGCTCATACCTCTTAACAACTTTTAACGTCTTACTGAATGGTTTTCAAAACATCATTATTGATTGATACGGAATATTTTTTTCTAAGCGATTCTATCCATTCTTTTTCGAGATAGGTTTGATAGTCCGCTGTAACAAGTCCTTTCGACTCGTTAAATGATTTAGGTTCGGGTTTTAGCAGTTTTTTTATTTCAACAAAAACAACTTTACCATTTTCCGTTTTATTAGCCGATATTCCCGGACTCCAATTGGCATCTACAAGCGCATTTTCTTTTGGTAAAAAAGGCTTTGATTCAATCTGCAAATTGAGTTGCGATTTTTTATTAATGGTTTCCAGTATTTCCTTTTCTGTTTTATGCTTTTTCAACATTTCTTTTGCTTCTTTGGCAACTTTTTCGTCGGCACAAGTGTAAATACTTGCATCTGCCCGCTCTTCCCACAAATAGTTTTGTTTGTTCTTTTCATAAAACTCTTTTAGACCTATGGTATCTTTCACCGCTTTCGACCAAACTTTTTTGTCTGTTAAATCGAATAAGAGAATACCATCGCGATACTCCTGCATTAAGGATTTAAAATCAGGATATTTTTCATCTAACCGCAACTCTTCGTATGAAATACATTCTTCATCAACAAATTGTTTATAAAGTTCGTCAATAAGCGACTTCACTTCCGATTTAGGGCGTTTGCTTTGATGGCTTTCAAGGTATTTTGCAAAATCGGTTTGTGTAATTTTTTTATCGTTAAGCGCAAACATTGTTTTGTTCAACTTAACAGCTTTATCGGCTTTCCACGTTCCATAAAAAAAGGTAGTGTCAATTAATGGATAAAATTCATTGCGAAGTTTTAAGTTGTCTTTAAACTTATATTCTTTTTTAATTTTAGCAATCATAGATGAGCGTCCCATTTGCGAACGACTATCGCGGGCAACTTTTGCTTTCAAATCGCCTTTCATTTCGTCAAACGAAGCAAGCCCTCTTTTGTCGATACGTTTTACGATGTGCCAACCAAAGCGGGTTTTAAATACTTCAGAAAAATCTCCATTGTTTTTTAATGAAAAAGATTCTTTCTCAAACTCAGGAGGCATACGATTAGTGCCAAACCAAGGTAGTTCGCCACCTTTAACAC
>JADLGT010000177.1 GCA_020849195.1 Bacteroidia bacterium | reverse complement strand
TATGGAACAAATTGTATTTTTTACCATAACCTAAAATACCATTATAAGCACCCACAATCCCGGCATAACGTCCAAAACCTATTATGCGGTTGTGGTTTATATCCGTCAAACATTCATAATCTACCATAGAAATATTTTTGCTAATAAGTTCCTGCATTAGCTTTTTATTATGCGGCTGCTTTTTAATAGTATGAGAAAAGAATAAATATTTTTTACCGGGTATAAGGTTACTCGTCACAACTTCTTTAATGCCCATTAAAATATCGCAATGGCTTAAGTCTTCCTTAAGCGTGAGACCGGCGGTTTTGTATTCATCATCGGTGAAACAGCGTATTGGGCTGGGTTGAATAAAAATTTCCAATCCGCTATATTCTTTCAATAAATCTTTACATTGTTGTGGTGTAAATGGAACGCGCCTGTCGGGCGGATTTTTACTTTCGCGAAGAATGCCGAGTTTCATAATTTCTGTTTTCGTGCAGCAAAGGTACTTCTTTTGCCAATTCTGCGTACCTTTGTAAGGCTTTACAATTGAAGGGGTCGACAGGCTTTTGACAGCAGGTGAAATTGATTTGTAAGCATGCCGGGCGTTGTGAACGTGGCCCGTTAATCCCAATTCTCAAACTATAAGCGACGACAATTCGTACGCTCTTGCTGCTTAATACTAAGTATTAACAGCAATGTTTCACGGGAAGCTCCTCCTTACTGCGTCCCGGTTTGAAGCACGGCAAATGTGAGGATAGTCGTAAAGAGCTTCGATTTACGGCGAAACAAAAGAAGCTAAGTAAACTGATGGTCTGCCCGTTTGCCAAAGTTTATCGAAAATTAAAAGCAGGATAAGCATGTAGAAAGCACTTTGATTGCTTGTTGGACCCGGGTTCAAATCCCGGCGACTCCACTCGGAGGGAAGAACTTGAAAAATCAAATTTTTTCCCTCCTTTTTTTTCTCCGGTCCCTTGCTATATTGGCAAAGCAAGCGGGCTCCATTTTTTACCGAGATTTTGCAATTGCCTTTGCAAAAAACTAATGTCTTTTATTTTTAAAATCGGGTAGGGGAGATGTTCGAGACGTCCATCGAAAAGTATTAATGAGTTTAAAAACATCTTTGCGAATAAATTCAACAACAGGAGCGATGGAATCGCTGTTGGGTGGAGCAATAAAATACAATGCACCACGTAAAAAATGATGTGTGCTATCGGTCAGATAGAATTGCAGAGAGGATGCCGCATTTCCTTCTATGTCGTAAACCAATCCGTACACTTTTACCGAGTCGCGTTTGATTAGCATTTCTCCAATTGCTGAAGCCTTTATCTGATGCTTAGATGCAAGGGTGTAAGCATCTTCCAAATATCCACGCAGGTTATTGTCGTGTAATGGTTTGTAGCTGATATGTATGCGCCCTTTAAAACGGGGAAAATCAATATTGAGCCAACAGGGTTCGGTATTTTTTTCCTCGTCGGGATGAACATAAGCATAGGTAGGTGATTCAAAGGTAAATGGACAATCGGACTGATAGGTGTGGTATTTTTTTTCGGGCAGATCAATGCGAAAATAGCCGCGAGGCTTTGGCGACAACTCTTCATCGTCAATAGAACACGATGTAATAAGCAGGCTGCTGGCAACCAACACAAGGTAGCGCAAAAAAAAGTTAATTGGCATACACAATCATTTTACATCATTTGTTTTCGGAAGTGTAATTTTTACTCGTTTAATTTTCCTGAGGTCGGCAGCTTCAACGGTAAAGAGAATAGTATTGAAATAAACTTTTTCGCCGCGGGCAAGTATCCGCCCTTCAAGTTCTATTAAGAGGCCGGCTAAGGTATCCGACTCGCCTTTCTTTTCTTCAAACGCAGTACCATCAATATCTAAAATGCGATATACGTCCTTGAGTGAGGTGCGCCCCTCGAATACAAAATTGTGTGTATCGAGTTTTGAATAATTCAAATCATCGTCGTCAAACTCGTCATTTATTTCGCCAATAATTTCTTCAATAATATCTTCGAGTGTTACAATTCCTGATGTCCCTCCGTATTCATCAACTACAATTGCAAGATGTATTTTTTTATGCTGAAACTCCCGCAGTAAATCATCTATTTTTTTGTTTTCGGGAACAAAAAAAGGAGTACGTAAAAGCGTTTGCCATTCTAAGTTTTGTTTATTGAGATGGGGCAACATGTCTTTTATATATAAAATACCGGCTATCTGGTCGAACGAATCTTTGTAAACCGGAATTCTTGAATAGGCCGAATCTTCAATTTTTTTTATCAATTCAGAGAATGAAGTAGTAAAATCAAATGCAACAACGTCGGTTCTTGCCCGCATTATTTGTTTCACATCGGTATTGCCAAATTTAACTATGCCTTGCAGTAGCTTTTGCTCGCCTTTGGGTGCTTCTTTTTTGGAAGTAAGATCGAGCGCATGCGACAATTCTTCAACGGATATATTGTGTGTTTTTTTCTTGATTCGCTTATCTATAAACGACGTAGAAAATATGAGAAATGAACTAACCGGATAAAATAACTTTTCGAAAACTAATGTTGGCAAAACCAGCAAACGCGCTGCCGACAACGAATTCTGAATAGCGTAAACTTTTGGAATAATTTCGCCAACAATGAGAATAAGAAACGTTACAACTATTACCTGAATAATAAACCCTAATGTAGGGCTGCCCGAAAAATCGAACAATTCTGACATTATATAAGTTGATAAAATAACAATAGCAATATTCACAAAATTAAGACTAACAAGTAGTGTGGCCAGCAATCGTTTAGGGCGACCGATGAGAGTTGTAATGAGCGAATCGGTTTTTCCGCCGGAGCTTTTTAAGGTTTCAATATCGGCGGGAGCCAAGGAAAAAAAAGCACTTTCGGCGGCAGAGATAGCAGTAGTAAGCACAAGCAAAAGGAGCATACTTAAAACTGCAACAGCAATACTGAATGTAAATGGCTTAAGTATTATTTCGGCGAGCATATTGCTTATTGTTGCCAAATTATTTAGTAAACGGTATTATTGAAATCAGCAACTAACAGATAGTTCAAAACGGCAAATCGTCGGTAGAACTGTTGTTGGCCGAAGCGATAGGATTTGAAGGCGCTGTTGGTTGTTGAATCCCCGCACTATTATTTTCTTTACGTCCTAACATTATCATATTGTCGGCTACAATTTCGGTTGTATAGCGTTTGTTTTTTTCTTTATCTTCCCACGAACGCGTACGCAACTTACCCTCAATATAAATTTGCATTCCTTTTTTCAGCCTTTTCTCGGCAACTTCCGCCAACCCGCGCCACATCACAATATTGTGCCATTCAGTCGATTCTACTTTATTACCATTTTTGTCTTTATACGATTCGCTTGTTGCCAGCGAAAAATTAGCTACGGCAACTCCTCCTTCGAGATAACGAACCTCGGGGTCTTTTCCTAAGTTGCCTACTAAAATAACTTTGTTTATTCCTGCCATTTTTAAAAAATTATCGAATTATTGATTTAATGTTTTTGTCGTGTAAATATAAATAAATATCAATTAAACGAGGAATGGGATACTTGTGGAAATGCTGTTTGGTAACAATTAAATGCCCTCGAAATTTTTTGAATGATTTTTTTGTTTGAACTTCCCAAAAGCGTGCAAAAATAATTTGATGGCTAAGCACATGTTTATATGTTTTGGAAACCGACAGAATGCTGTAATCGTTTTTACCCATTAACGCCTTCCACTCTGAGGTCTTTACAACTTCCGTATCTCGCAACTCTTTATCGGTTTCTATGAGAGGAAAATCGTAGAGGTTTTTCCAAATATCCTTCCCTGTACGTTTTTTAATTACGATGGTATTCTTGTGTCGCATTATAATATAATTGAAGTAGCGGTTACGAACTTTAGTGAATTTCGTTTTTATGGGAAGTCGATCAACTATCTTTTTATTTCGCGCAACGCAAATACCACTGAATATACAGTTTTCGCAATCGGGGTTTCTCGGCTTACAATAGGTTGCGCCAAATTCCATTATAGCCTGATTAAAAAGTGCAGGCTGTTCTTTATCGATCAACTCGTTAGCCAATTCGTAAAATTCTTTTTTGCCTTGTGTTGAATCAATCGGAGTTTTAATCCCGAATACTCGCGCTAAAACCCTGAATGCATTTCCATCAACAACAGCATGTGGCTTGTTAAAAGCAATGGAGGCAATAGCTGCGGCGGTGTAGGGACCTACGCCTTTAAGTTTGATAATTTCTGTGTATGTCGATGGAAATTTTCCATTGTGTTCTTTAACAATTTGTTTTGCCGTTGCATGGAGGTTGCGTGCGCGTGAATAGTAACCAAGTCCTTGCCATAGTTTCATTATTTTTTCTTCGGATGCAGAAGCCAGTTTTTTAATGTCGGGAAACTCGCGGGTAAAATTTAAATAATAAGCAATGCCTTGTTCAACTCGAGTTTGTTGCAAAATAATTTCCGAAAGCCATATAAAATAAGGGTTGCGAATGTTTCGCCATGGGAGTTCACGTTTATTTTTTTTATACCAGTGTATAATAGCCTTTGTAAATTCCATAGAATCCTCCTGCGCTTGTATTTGAAAATAAAGGCGAGTGTTTTTAGGAACCGGAGTTAAATTTAATGTCTTTAATGTTTAATTGTAGAGTGGATGTTCCGTTCCATTCATTTTCCTCAATGGTGTAGCAAATATCGAAAGCTTTGCGGAGGTAAACATCATTGAATTCATTTTTTGCGCCAAATGCAATTGCAGAAAATTTTTCTTTTGGATTTGTTACGCTTTGCAGATTCATTTTTAAATGATTGCTGCCTACAATACATACTGCACCCGAATCAACAACATTTTTTGTTAAAAATACAGGCGACATATTATCCGGACCAAATGGAGCAAATTGTTTTAGCACCCGTAAAAATTTTGGAGTGATGTTGCTAAAATTAATTACATCGTCTATCTCTATTTCGGGCACTAATAAATCATCGTGAATGCTTGCAGAAACCACCGCTTCAAATTTTTTACTGAACGCATTTATGTTTTCCAATTTAAGCGTTAGCCCTGCAGCGTATTTATGACCTCCGAATTGTTCTAAAAGCTCGCTGCAGGCTTCAATTGCTTCGTACACATCAAAGTTTTTTACTGAGCGAGCCGAGCCGGTAGCCATTCCGTTCGATTCGGTAAGCACAATGGTTGGTCGGTAATACTTTTCGGTAAGCCTTGAAGCTACAATACCAATAACTCCTTTGTGCCATTCGTTGTTAAACAATACTGTTGTTTTACGTTCGGATAGTTCCTTGTTTTCGTCAATCATTCCGAGAGCTTGTTCGGTAATTTTTATATCGAGATCGCGACGCTGGGTATTGGTAATGTTTATGCTTTGTCCCGATTCGAGTGCGGCAGCGCTGCTTTCTGCAATAAGTAATTCAACTGCTTTTTTCCCGTTCTCAATTCGTCCGGCGGCATTAATGCGGGGTCCGATAATGAACACGAGATCGCTTATTGAAAGTTCTCTTTTTATGTTGGCCAATTCGAGCATGGCTTTGAAACCTGGGCGGGGATTGCTGTTGAAACGTTTAATACCATAGTAGGCCAACACACGGTTTTCGCCGGTAACCGCAACTATATCGGATGCAATACTTACTACTACCAAATCCAGGTAAGGTTCAAGACTTTCAATGGGAAAATTATTTTTTAGGCTATAGGCTTGTATCAGCTTAAACCCAATTCCGCAACCCGACAGTTCTTTGTAAGGATATGTGCAATCGTTGCGCTTGGGGTCGAGTACAGCAACAGCTTCCGGAATTTCATTGCCCGGACGGTGATGGTCGCATATAATAAAGTCAATATTCCGCTCGTTGGCATATTTAATTTTTTCAAGTGCTTTTATTCCACAGTCAAGAGCAATAATAAGCGAGTATCCGTTTTCATGTGCCCAATCAATGCCTTGAAGTGAAATGCCATAGCCTTCGGTATATCGGTCGGGGATATAGTAATTTATATTTGTATGGATTTTTTGAAAAAAAGTGTAAACTAACGCAACGGCGGTTGTTCCATCAACATCGTAATCGCCATAAATTAAAATCTTCTCATTATTTTTTAAAGCCAATTCAATACGGTCAATGGCTTTGTCCATGTCTTTCATTAAAAACGGATTGTGCAAGTGGGCGAGCGAAGGACGAAAAAAATATTTAGCGTCATCAAAAGTTTTAATTCCTCGTTTGGCTAAAATCTCGGCAAGCGTATTGTTAATGCCGAGTTCGTTACTCAGTTGATGAACAACGGAGAGATTGGCTTTATCTTTTATTTTCCAACGTTTCTCCATTTGTAAGTATTGAGATGAGAAGAATTTGTTTTTACCTCCGTGTTGTTTATTTTGCTGCACTATCATTTTTATACTTCACTTGTTTCATTTTTCCATTTTCATCGTATTCTTTCCAGACTCCTTCTTTTTTTCCCTTACTATATTTACCAATATTTTTAGGTTTCCCGTCTTCGTAATATTCAAAATAGTCGCCTTCCAATTCATTGTTTTTATATGTTCCTTCGGCGTTGGTATTTCCATTTCGGAAAAACGCTTTCATCTTTCCTTCAAGCATACCATTTTTATAATTGTATTCAATACTTACGGTGGTGCCATCGTTATAAAACCATCGGGCTAATCCATCGCGTTGGTTATTTATAAAATCCCCTTCTTCCTGAACTTTAAAATTTTCCTGATTATATAATTTTCTTTTGCCATTTAATTTACCATGCCTATATATTGCCTCCGACTTGGCATGAGAGCCATTGTAATAAATAATGGAAATGCCGTCTAATGTGTCGTTTAAATATGTTTCCTGTTTTACAATGTATCCCGATCGATCTGTTTCGAATGATGCGCCATTTTTTCGTCCATTAATGTAGCTATCCGTCCGGCTAACAAGTGGTGCATCCATACCGGAATGGTAACTAACCCATGTTCCATTTTTCAGGTCGTTATTGTAGGCGCCAAACCACTCTACACCATTTATAATTTCCTTCCATAAGCCTTGCTTTTTCCCCGAAGCATCCGTTTTATTGGTGTCGGTTTCAAAATAATTTGTTGCAGAGGCTGTGATTGCTGTTGAGCAAAAGAAGCACAAAAAAAATGTTTTCATACTGTTAGGGTTTAAAAAATTTATTACCATTTTGTTGATTGGCTAAAGGTAAATGCCTTATTCTATCTTCTACTTTTTAGTCATTCACAAAGATGTTGATTTTGTTATGTTTTTACAAGCACGCTAAAAAAATCACAACCATTTGCGGCGTTTGAAATAAATTAGCAGAACAATAAAAATAATAATCATTACGCCCCATACACCAAAGTAGCCCCAATGCGAATGTAGCTCGGGCATATAATCGAAGTTCATACCGTAAACTCCAACAATAAATGTTAGCGGTACAAACAGGGTGGTAATAATGGTGAGTACTTTCATCACTTCATTCATTTTGTTGTTTGTGCTCGACAAATAAACATCCATCATACTCGACAATAGGTCGCGAAACGACTCAACGGTATCAATAATGCGTATCGTGTGATCAAGCACATCGCGTAAATAAATTGTTGTGGATTGTTTAATAAGTTTTGTTTCGCTCCGCTCGATGTTGTTAATAAGTTCGCGTAGCGGCCAGACGGCTTTGCGTAAAAAAATCATTTGCCGTTTCATGTGGTGCAGCCGGGTAAGTGTTTGCTTATCCGGATCGCCAACTAACTCTTCTTCGAGTAATTCAATATCGTCATCTATTTTTTCAAGCACACCAAAGTAGCAGTCCACTACAGCATCAATCAAGCTGTAGGCCAAATAATCGGCTCCGAACTTGCGTATGCGCCCTTTCCCTTGACGTATGTTGGTGCGTATTGTATCCAGCACATTGCATTTGTGCTCTTCCTGAAATGAGATGACCGTATTGTTTTCGAACAACAAAATGCTGAGTTGCTCCGATTGAAGCCCGTTGTTGTAATACAACATTTTCATAATGGCTACAACATAATGTTCGTAATCTTCAAACTTTGGCCGTTGAATGGTATTCAGAATATCTTCCAACGTAAGCGGATGAATAGTAAATAATTTTCCGATACGTTCAATCATGTCAATGTCGCGAATACCATCTATGTTTATCCATTTAATGGTGTTTTTCTTAGTGTGCTTAACACATTCGTTGATATCAGTAAAAACTTGCTCGTCATATTCGGTCTCATTAAATTCTACGAGCGTAATTTTTACCTTTTCGGCCTTGTTTTCGTTTGCAATAGCAGTGGTTTCCGTTGAAAGTACTGTGGAATTCATATTGTGAATTTACAAATTATGATAGAAGGGTAATGACAATTATTCCTCATTAATATATTCAGAAACCGGCTTCTTTCCTTCAATTACAATTACAATTTCGCCTTTTATGGTTTTGCTTTTGAAATAGGTAATTAATTCTTCCAGTGTGCCACGCTTGGTTTCTTCATATATTTTAGTGAGTTCGCGCGATACCGATGCTTTACGAGTGGCTCCAAAAACATCTGCAAATCCTTCAAGCGCTTTTACAAGTCGAAATGGCGATTCGTAAAAAACCATTGTACGATCTTCTTCTTTCAGTTTATTGAGTTTTGTTTGCCGACCTTTTTTCTGAGGTAAAAAACCCTCAAAGCAAAATCGATCGTTGGGCAGTCCGCTATTCACTAACGCCGGCACAAAAGCAGTTGGTCCTGGTAAACATTCTACTTCTATACCGGCTTTCAAACATTGGCGTACCAATAAAAAGCCTGGATCGGAAATAGACGGAGTGCCTGCATCGCTTACCAACGCAACAGTTTTACCCTTTTGTATTTGTTCAATAATTTGTTCAATAGTTTTATGTTCGTTGTGCATGTGGTGTGCCTGCAACGGTTTTTCAATTTGAAAATGTTTTAACAAATGCCCGGTAGTACGCGTGTCTTCGGCAAGTATCAAATCAACTTCTTTTAAAATACGTAAAGCACGAAGTGTTATATCTTCGAGGTTGCCGATTGGTGTAGGAACTATATAGAGCTTAGCGTTCAGGGTTCGGGGGGGTGTAATAGTCAACACTTAATCTGATAGAAGGTCTTTTTTCAGATTTTGACCAAATTTTTGTTTACCGTTTTTTCTTTTGCCAAAGATAAGGAATCGTGCAAAGTTTGCACAGGAGTTTTCCAAATACAGAATTTTCGGCGTGTTCTTTCCTGATTGTAATAGTGTCAATGCCACACTATGAACCCAACGAACACGCTTTTACGTGAATGAATCACCCTTCTAAGTCAAAATATAGGCACAAATAAGTTCTTGTATGTAAACTTATTGCGCAAAAAATTTCATTTATCATAAAAATTATTACTTTTGGCAATTGATATTGAAATCGATTTATTTTTTATCTTGCAGAGCGTTTTAATTAAAAATCATACCAAAAATGAACTTTAAATTTTTAACTATCAAACAGGTTCTTTTCTCAGTTTCTGTTGGTTCACTACTAATGTTGGGTTGTTCGGGATCAAATAAAGAAGGCGATAGCGATGATATGCCCGATACCGATACAGCAAAAACAGCACTTCTTAATGTAAATGGAGAGATAATCAGTATTCCTTCGCCGATTCAAACCGCTTTTTTAATTAATAAAGTAGGTCTTCCTTTCGATAAGCAGATGCTTAATCCAACTGTTCAGTCAACTACCTATTCAACAAAGTTTCAAAAAGCTTTAAACTTAGGGGTTTATGGTGCCGATTTAGGGTATGTAACCATGTACGACCAAACTCAGGATGCTTTAGCCTACATGAATACAGTAAAAAAACTTGGCGATGATTTAGGTGTGTCCAGTGCATTTACTCCCGCCTTACTGAGTCGCTTTCAGGCAAATTTTGGTAAAAAAGACTCCCTTTTGGGTCTTGTATCGGCTGCTTACAGGCAGAGCGATTCGTACCTGAAAAATAATAAACAGAATGATATAAGCGGACTTATTCTTACCGGCGGTTGGATTGAAACCATGCACTTTGTTACCAATGTACTTAAAACAAAAGATAACGAAGAAATTAAACGCCGTATCGGAGAACAAAAAACAACTGTTACAAGCATTATTAAGTTATTAACTCCATACTCTGCTCAAAAAGAGTATGCCGACTTAATTTCAAAAATGAACGAAATTTCAACAACATTTGAAGGAATT